>JASHYD010000328.1 GCA_030043175.1 Xanthobacteraceae bacterium
CCGAAGTGCGCTTATCGATCGACACCAGCATCAGCGGGGGGGCGGCGCAGATATGGGTGGCCGACAGCCCGAGAAATCCGGCGGGCCCCTGATCCGACCGTGCCGTCACCACGGTGCTGCCGATGGCGCGATTTCCGATCGCGCGCCAGAATGTTTGCGGGTCGATGAGTGGGTCGGTCAGATGCGTCGGCTCGTTCATGGGACAGCATCAAAGTGAGTCTGAAGATCGCTTTGCCTTAGCTCGCCGAGCGGCCCCTCACAAAGGGTGATATGGAAAAGCCGCCTTAGCTCGCCGAGCTTATCTTGAACCAGGATGCAGTAAAGGCCCCTAGGCCGCACGCGTAATCCCGAGCCGACCTGTCATCGTAAGAACAACTTCCACCTGTCGCAGTGTGCACAAGTCAATCAGGTGAGCTGTGTACGAAGCATTGCCGCCGATCCTGTCCTACACGATTTGGTTCAGCCAACGCACCGGCAGCACGCTGCTCTGCCACGCGCTTGAGACCACGGGCCTTGCTGGACATCCTGGCGAACATCTGGAAGGCACTCTAGAGCAGCTCTACACGCGCCATAGTGCTCGCACCCCCGCCGAACTACGGTCGCGAATTTGGAGGGTTGCAAGCACCTCAAACGGCGTCCTCGGGCTGAAGTACGGCATGGCCGAGCATTCTTTCTCCGCCGTGCTGGAAGCGTTTGGCGAGATCGACGGTCATGACCGAACGCGTCCAGGCATTTGGGCGAATACCTTTCCGAATGGACGGCATATTTTCATGACCCGCCGAAACAAGATCAGGCTCGCTGTGTCTTGGTGGAAGGCGATCCAGTCTCAGCAATGGCATCGGCGGCATGGGGCATCTGCGCAAGCTGTCGATATCGCGGACCGCTATGCGCCAGAGGCGATTGATCATCTGCTGGCTGAGAGCGTGATGCGCGAGGCTGCCATTCAGGAGTTCTTCGCTCAAGGCCGCATCGTGCCGCTGACCGTGGCGTACGAAGATTTCGTATCAAAATACGACGAGACGGTCTTCGCAATCCTCAATTGGCTCGGCTTGGACGCCGCGACCGCTACTGTTGCTCCACCAGCTTATGAGCAATTGTCAGATGCGGTATCGGAAGACTGGGTGCACCATCGCGACAAGCAGGCGCGATGGAAAAACCGGGCTTGGTAATTGCGGCCTCCGGCCCGCTCCTGGCCTATCGCTGCCGACTTGCAGCAAGTCGGCAACGGGGCGCCGTGCTGCCAAAACCCGTCGCAATGCAGCCCCGGCGAGGGCAAGCTGACCGTTCAATGGGTGAAAGAATCTCCAATATGCCGCAGCTTGTCCGGATTGCGCATCACGTAAATTGCGACGATCTTGCCGTCCTCGACCTGCAGTGCAGTGGTTTGCAGCGTATCGTCGGGCTCGATCGTGACGAAACCCGGCAAGCCATTGATCAAGCCGTAGCGCACGATCTGCGACATCTTCCTGGCAAAGAGACGCGCAAGCGAAGCATGGAACTGCATGACGTCGTCGAACCCGACAATCGGCCGCCTTGACGCCGGCCTCTTGCCGCCGCCATCGGAATACATGGTAACATCCGCGGCGAGGAGCGATTGCAGCTCGTGCATGTCGCCGTTGCGCGACGCCGCGAAGAACGCTGCGGCGATCTCCAGACCGCGCTCCTTGGGCATGTGAAAGCGCGGGCGTTCGGCACGAACGTGGGCCCGCGCGCGGCTCGCAAGCTGACGGCACGTGGCCGCCTCGCGCCCGATCGTCTCGGCGATCTCCTCAAAGCTCACGCCGAACACGTCATGAAGAAGAAAGGCGGCGCGTTCCAGCGGCGACAGGCGCTCCAGGGCCATCATCAGCGGCAGCGTGACATCGTCGATCTCATCCTCCGCCGCTTCCACCACTGGCTCTGGCAGCCATGGCCCGATATAGGTCTCGCGTCGGTGCCGCGCGGATTTCAAATGGTCGAGGCAAAGGCGGGTCACGACGCGGCGGAGATAGGCTTCCGGCTCGCGCACCGCGTCGCGGTCCGCATCAAGCCAGCGGAGGAACGCCTCCTGGACCACATCCTCCGCGTCCGCGACCGATCCCAGCATCCGGTAGGCGATGCGGATCAATTTTGGACGCAGGGGATCGAAGGTGGCAGCCGCGTTCCCGCTAGCCATCGCGATCCTCCGAGTTTCGTCAGACGGGCGCATCATCATCACGCCTCAATCAGGCCGAGCTTGACTGCGACGTTGTTGCGCGTGGCGTTGGAATAGGCGCAGATCTCATGCGCCTTCTCGATCAGCGTTTCCGCCTCCCTCCGCGCGACGCCGGGCAGCGTGATGTCGAGGGCGACCTCAATACCAAGGCCGCCTTCAGAGCGCGGCCCGAACCCGACAGTGGCCATCACCTCGGCATTCGCCGGGACGTTGGCCTCGCCTCGCGAGGCCAACAACTGCATGGAGCTAAGAAAGCAGGCCGCGTAGCCGGAAGCGAAAAGCTGTTCGGGATTATGGCCATCACCCTTGCCTCCGAGCTCCTTCGGCCGGGCGACTTTAACCTCGAACCTGCCGTCGGTCGTTCCCGTATTGCCGTCGCGACCGCCAACCGCAACGGCGCTTGTGGTGTAGACAACGTTCACAGACATGAAGTCTTCCCCTAGGTACCGATTGCCTTCGCCGGTCGCTGCGCCGTTCGGATTCCAGCCCGGCATCGCGGCGTCACGTCTGGTTTCTGGTGTCCTCAAGCCGCCCGGCGTTGCTCAACCGGATGGACCGCGCGGAAGCCGACCTGGATGCGGTTCCATCCGTTGATGGCGACGATCAGCAAGGTCAGCGTTACCTGCTCCTGGTCTGTGAACTGCGCTTGCAGCGCGCGATAAACGTCATCGGGCGCATGGGTCTCAGACACCCGCGTCAACGCCTCGGTCCAGGCAAGCGCCGCGCGCTCGCGCTCACTGTAAAGCGGTGATTCGCGCCAGGCATCGAGCAGGTAAAGACGCTCCTCGGTCTCGCCATGTTTTCGCGCATCGGCGGTATGCATATGCAGGCAGCGAGCGCAGCCATTGATTTGCGACGCCCTGATCTTCACGAGCTCCATAAGGCTGTCCTCCAGGCCAGTCTTTTGGACGCCCGTGCTCCAATCGAGCCACGATTTCATTGGCGCGGGCGCAGCGGCAAACGCATCGAGTCGCGGTGTCATGATCGTCTCCTTCGTTCGTCAGGGGGCCATTCCCTGACACATGACGAGCTGGCTCGGCTTGTGTGACATGGACGCCGAAATTTTTTTGGCCTGCGAGCCGTCGTTACCAGGCTCGGCATGACGAACGCCTGCGTTATGGTTCTTAACGGGCGCGGTCGCGACGGCTTGACCATCCCGCTCTCCACCCATCTTGCCGGCGGTTGGAAGTCCTCGCTTCTATCTGGGTTGTGTTCGCCGCACTCGCCCTGCTGTGCGGGTTGCCCCAAATGCGAACGCGAACGCACCCACCGCGCAGCCACCGGATAACGGAGCGGGAGCCGTCATCCCGACACCAGCCATCGGGGATCAGCTGGCGTCCACGGCCCGTGGGGCGCCGCGGGCGAAAATGCAGCGACATGGTGGCTTGGATCGACCTTGTGGAGGCGGGCATTATCGCCTTGATCCCCATGACACTTTCGGTCGGAGGCTGACCACCTCAAGGCGAGCGTGATGTTGGACGGCGTGATGCTGCTGTCTCTGTTGACGGCGGCCGCTCCGTTTGTTGTGGCGGTCGACATCCGCCCCACCCCCGAATCTCCCTGCTCAAATCGGGGTTCCTTCTGCTGACCGCCTATGCTGGCGGCGTTGGTGCGTTTCATCACGTCCTGGGCAGTCGCGAGCCTCTGCTCGGACTGCACGAGCGTTACGTCACCATCCGTTGGCGGCAAACGCTCGCATTGACAATGCACTGTGTTGCCGGCGGCGGTGTCGGCATTCTCGTGGGCGCCGTGATTTCGAGCGTAGCTGGTTTGACCGGATTTGCCGAAGTCATCCTCGAATATGTCCTTGGCTTTGTCGTCGGCTGGACGATTTTCCAGCCTTGTTCATGCGCGACATGGCCGGACGCTCCTATAAACGCTGACCAGCACATTCGTCGACGAACTGTTGTCGATGAATCTGCGCATGGCGAAAATGGTGCTGACAGCGATTATATTCAAAGCCCATATCGAGTCCGCAAGAGACCCCCGCGCCAAACTTCTGGTTTGTAACGTCGATGGGCATTCTGGTCGGTTTCGTCATCGCCTATCCGATGAACGGGTGGCCGGTGGCGAACCATCTCATTCACGACACGATGACCGTGCGCCGCTGAGCGCGATTGGCGGCATACCGGTTCACGACGCTCCCCGCGGTTTACGGCGCTCAGTCCGTCGAAGGTGGCGCTTCCAATGGTGAGCCCGCCATGTCCATGTTTGAGAGCGAGCGCCCCGGCCACCAGGTGCCGGTACTGGCGGTACTGTCGTTCCCGGCACTCGCGGCAGGCGCGATGATTGCTTTGCTGTCGCGGCGGCTGTCAGGCGCCCGCAGTGACGGGTGCGCAGAAACGAACGCGTGAATGAAATAAGCTAAAAAAAAAGTACAGTGACGCACGGCCAAATACTTGGAATTTACTTAAAAACCGGTATTCACTCATCTGTAAATAGCTCCAGGTACCATCTCGTGTGCGCAAGTACCTTGCCGCATTGGGAAGGTCGCGGCCATGCCAATTCGTACTTTTACGCAACCTGGAGCGTTCGACCCTGAAGCAATTGCGGCCATGACTGAGGCTTTCGATGCCGCGTGCGAAAAGCTAGGCGACATCGATCAGGTCGAAGTGGCGCGTGAAGTGATCGCCGGACGAATTATAGCGGCGGCAAGACTTGGTGAGCGTGATCCGGCGCGCTTGCTAGAAGCCGCCCTCCGTAACCGGATTAGACGCACCTGGTCCCCACCTTTGCGACCGGCGCGCTGACATCGCCGCACTGGCACTCCTCGTCGGCGAGGGTGATCGAAGCGCTCGCTGGACGCAAGGAGCCGCCGCGGCCGCTCGGTCGCAGTGCTGGGGCGGTGGCGACCGCCATGGACGTCGATACCGGATTGCGCAAATGCGCTGGGCCGCTGCCGCGCGGATTTGGCACGGCGACGCGGATCGGTCGCCGCACGTAGAGTTGCGCGAGGGATTCCGCGGAATGAGCGTTCTCGCCTTCGCTCACCGGCCAGGGTTGTACCACGCGGCGCGAGATGGCAAATAACGGCGCATGCTCTGTGTCGTCGACCAAGTCTCACCTGATCACATATACGGAGGAACCATGAAACACTTTGCAGTCAGCTCTGTTTCTTCCCTCATCGCAGTTCTTGGAACATCGGCTCTCACGGTGGCCCAAGATGTCCGCGCCGGCAAGACAGCTTACGGCGATTGGCAAACTGACGCGCCGGGCGTCATGCGCAAGATCACCGTGAACGACCTCAGCGCACCACTCGAGACGCCGCCGGGCCGGAATTTCTCGAAGGTAATCGCCAAGCCCGCCAATGCTGCGCTGAAGACGATGCCGGGTTTCTCTGTGGCTCCGTTTGTCACCGACATGCGTGGCGCGCGTGTTATTCGCGTCGCCCCGAACGGCGACATCTTCCTGTCGCGTAGCCGGCCGGACGGCATGATCGTGACGATCCGGGCCAAACCAGGCGCCGATAAACCGGACGAGGTCGAAACCTTCGCCTCGGGATTGAGGGACCCCTATGGGATCGCGTTCTATCCGCCGGGTCCCAATCCGCAATGGGTTTACGTCGCCGGCACGAAGGATATCGTGCGGTACGCATATCATGCCGGCGACTTGAAGGCCTCCGGCGCGCCTGAGACGGTGGTTTCCGATCTCGCGGTGGGCGGCGGTCACTGGACGCGCGACATCGTGTTCTCGCCCGATGGCAAGACGATGTATGTAGCCGTCGGATCATCCAGCAATGTTGCCGAAGATCTGGGGAGCAAACCAGAGCTCGTTTCCTATCAGGCGAGCCATGCGCTCGGCGCTGCGTGGGATAAGGAAGAATGGCGAGCCAACGTCCTTGCCTACGATCCTGATGGCAAGAACCGACGCATTTACGCGACCGGCATCCGTAACTGCTCGGGCTTGGCGGTGCAACCGGTCACCGGCACCGTCTATTGTGCGACCAATGAACGCGATTTGCTGGGCGATAATCTGCCGCCGGATTACGTGACGTCAGTAAAGCAGGGAGGCTTCTACGGCTGGCCGTGGTACTACATCGGTGACCATGAAGACACCCGCCCGGGCGGCGGTTCGCGGCCGGATCTCAAGGGCAAGGTCACAGTGCCAGACGTCCTGCTGCAACCCCATTCGGCGCCCCTTGGCCTCGCCTTCAATGAGGGTAGCCAATTCCCTGCCGATTGGAAAGGCGATGCCTTTGTTGCCTTGCACGGTTCCTGGAATCGCGCGCTGCGTACCGGCTACAAGATCGTTCGCCTGCCCTTCAAGGAAGGCAAACCGACCGGTGACTACCAGGATTTTGTTATCGGCTTCACCTCAGGGCAGGAAAACGTCTGGGGGCGCCCCGTTGACGTGGCTTTTGCGCAAGACGGTTCCTTGCTGTTCAGCGACGACGGCAATGGTGTGATCTACCGGGTCACGTACCGCAGGCCATAAGCCCTCGATCGATCCGGCAGAGCTTACTTGTAAAGAATTGAGCTCTGCCGGATTCCTGGCAACAAGCGCATGGATCGGCCGCAAGAAGGCTCAATTGGCAGTAAGGGCGCGTGACTTCGACGGTCGCCCATGAAGTGGCAACCGACAGCATTTCGCCGGACGATCCGCTGCGCAAGCTCGCTGTCGTGGTTACAATCTTTGCGCGAGAGCGAAACCGGAGCGTCCGCGGGTGCGGCCAGCGGCTCTTCGCTCTAGCGTAGCCCGGCGGCCACCGCCACCAAATCCCAACCGACATAGATTACGTCAGCAGCGAAGATCACCATGGCGGCAAGCCAGGTCAGAAACACTGTTCGATACATCGCGCCCTCTTCCGCATTGCCGGATGTTTCCGAGTTCAGACCTTTCACAAACAGTCGTACGACTTCGTGCAGGTAATAAATCACCTCGTTACTCCCGCACGATTCGCAGAGAACGACGGATCGTCGCCGGGCCAGCCAGATCAACTACGCAACCCGTAGTTCGACACCGCAGGCCCCCGCCGCGGATCAGCCTACAAACGATCATTAACGATCAGTGCTTTTTTATGATCCGGCTGCGACGACTCGGCGTTTTCACCAGCCAATGGCAAGCGCGACTAATCCGGTGTTTGGGGCAACAACGCGGAGACGCCTTTCCTCCGTCCTGGGGTAGAGAAAGCATATTGCACCACGTCGCCCTCTCCCGCTTGAGGGGAGGATTCATTAGGCGAAGATGTGGCGCACCGCGAAACCGCGGCGACTTCTGCGCAAAATTGTCCCTCCGCACGGGCTCAGCTTAGTGTCTGACAGTGGTGATTGGTCCGAATACTCTGATGGACCTGCTCTTTTCGGTGGCATCACAACAACAGTCCCGCGATATTCCTATCGCGGGCCGCTTTCGGTTTATGCCGACCGGGCCTTTGTCGTTCCGCCCGCAGTGGCCATCCAGGTACAAGCCACGAGAGGTCGCTCGGCTGAGGGAGAACGAAGGAAACGAAAGCCGGCATGACGCCGGGGCTCTGGCGCGAAGCTCCGTCCAGTAGCGGTTAGTTAGCGGAAGGCACTGCTCCGCAACTGAGAGAGCGTCGAGCAATCTGCGGTACCTTCGCACCGTCTTCGGGTTCGGCAATCAGGTGTCTCCAGCCACTGCAAGCTGCTGTCGTCAAGCCATGGTGGCGAGGAGGTGATGTCTGTCTCCTGAGCGTCAGATTCGGGCGCACCGTGGCCGGGCAGGACGTGCGAGAGCGCGCCGCGGCTGCGCAAACGCTCCGCCCCACACGCAACTCATACCCGCTTCTGGCGGATGGCGGCGACGCGGATCGGCGGTACCCACGGTTTCTCAGCCCACCCGACCCCGCGACGGACGACCTGGACGTCGAGGAGATAGGGCTTCCCGTCGACCGTGTGCATCCGCGCTCGCGCCAGCGCTTCGCGCAATTGCGCCGGGCTGTCCACCACCTCGCCTGCCACGCCGAAGCCGCGGGCGATATCGGCCATGTTCATGTCGGGATTGCCGAGATAGTCGTGGACGAACTGCCCGGTCTGCACCATGCGGCCGCTCGGGACATTGGCGATCACGCGGCTGTGCGGCCCCGCATAGGCGTGGTTGTTATAGACCACCACAATCACCGGCAATTCGAGCCGCGCCATGTTCCACAGCGCGGTCGGGCCGAAGATGAAGGAGCCGTCGCCGACCAGGCAGATCACCTGCTGGTTCGGCCGCGCCAGCTTGACGCCGGCCGCGGTGCCGACGCCCGAGCCGAGATGAGAGCCGTAATAGTAGAACAGCTCGCGCCCGCCCATCGGATTGAAGTCGAAGCTGTGCATCGCAACGGAGCCGGCCTCGTTGACGATGATGGCATCAGGATCCGCGAATTTCGCGACTTCGTAGGTGACGCGGTCGGCAATCAACGGGCTATTGTCCCATTCCGGATTGTTCACGACCAGCGCCCGCAGGCTGCGCGCTTGCTCGGTGAACTTCTTCACCTCGGCGGCGCGCTGGGCGACTTTGGCCTGGAGCGCCGGCGTCATCAGCTGCTCGACTGCCGCATAAAGTTCGTCGAGCCCGAGCGCCACGTCGGCGACCAGCGGGACTTCAGTCAGCATCACGTTGCCCATGCTGGCGAAGTCGATACGCATGTCGATGAACTTCGGCCCTCGCGGTACGATCGGCGCCGCGCCGTTGTGCTGGAACTTGTTGCCGACATTGATGACGACGTCCGCGTTTTTCGGGAACGCCAGCGAATTGAGATTGGCGGCAGGTGTATTTCCGACCCACAGCGGGTGGCTCTCGGGGAAGTTGGCGTAGAGTTGGCGCACCTGCGTCACCGCCATGCCGAGAAGTTCAGCGAGCCGCACGGCCTTGGCCGCCGCGCCGGCCTTGTAGATTTCGTCGCCGACGATCATGAGCGGCATGCGGGCCTCGACCAGGAGGTGCGCGGCGCGCGTGACCTCGTCCGGGTTCGGGCGCACCCGCATGCGCGGGTCGAACTGGTCCTGGGAGATGATGTCGGAGCGCACCCGGTCGTCGTTGTAGTCGGAATGCCAGGAGATGTAGGCAGGCCCAAACGGTGGCGTCCACGCCGCTTTGAAGGCGCGGCGCACCGTCTCCGGGATCATGTCCGGCCGGCGCGCCAGCCATGTGTATTTCGTGATCGGCTGGGCAAGTTGCTCCTGATTGGCGACCTCCTCGAAGCCGTCGCGGCCGGCGCGACGCGATTGGTCGGTACGATAGGAATAGACGACGAGCGGGGTCTGCTCCTTCCAGGCATTGAAGATCTGCCCCATGGCATTCATCATGCCGACTGCGCCAGCCTGCATCACCACCGCGGGTTCGCCCGATGCCTTGATGTAGCCCGCCGCCATGGCGGCGCCGGGGCCCTCATGGGGCGTGAGCACATATTTAAGCTGCGGCCGCTCGACCAGCGCTTCGTAGAACTGGGCGTCTTCACTCGCCGAATTGCCGAATACGAACTTCACCCCGCAGGCGATAAGCTGCTCGGCGAATGCAGCGCCGCCGGTGCCCTGGAACGCCTTGACGCCCGCAACGGCGGCCGAGGCGGCACCCGGGGCGGGACTTCTTACATCGTGCGGCAGATACGGCA
>JASHYD010000329.1 GCA_030043175.1 Xanthobacteraceae bacterium
CACTGCCCGCATCTGGGAGGCCGACAGCGGCACGGAGATCGCGATGCTCAAAGGTCATACCGAGGGGGTGCTGAGCGCCGGTTTCAGCCCCAACGGCAAGCGCGTAGTGACGGCGTCTCGGGACACCACCGCCCGCATCTGGGACGCCGACAGCGGCAAGGAGATCGCACTGCTCAAAGGTCACACCGATAGCGTACGCAGCGCCGGTTTCAGCCCCGACGGGAAGCGCGTGGTGACGGCGTCTGACGACAACACCGCTCGCATCTGGGACGTCACATGGGCAACACAAGTTCACGGCGGCTCCCTGCGCGAGCGCGTCTGCGCTGAGAAGCTGGTCGACTCGGCCCAGGAATTCACCGATGACGAGCTCGAAGACCCGATCCTGCGCGGCATCGACAAGGATGATTCCGTGGCGCGCAACCCGTGCCTTCGGCGCGGGCCGCTGTCGCTCGATTATTGGACGCGGCTGGCGATACAATTCTGGCGATCGTCGCGCGTAGGAGTCTTTGCGAACTGATCGTTTCGCTTGCAGAATGTTGAGCCTCGTGTCGCCTCATGTTTATTACAAGCGAACTCACCCCCATCGAATTGCTCTCCGAGCTTCTCGATCGCCGCACTCATCGCGACTCAGAGACGGACGAGTTCAGGAAGCTCCGCCATAACCGTGATCTGTGTCCGAAGTTCGCCGAGAATATCAAAACGGCCTTGGAATTTTACTTAAGCCATTACACCGACGCCCAGGATATCCAGGGAATCAAAGATGAGGGCGTTGATGTCCTCGTAAAATTTTCGTGGGATAAAAAGGCCGTTAAAGCTGGCTTGCAGGTTAAAAGCTTCAAGGAAATCGAGGACTGGATTGCCAAAAGGAACAAGAACTTTTTGGAGAATTTGAAAGCCCAGGCAATGACGGCGGTCCTTCAGCGCAACGTCAATCCCTATTATATTGTCGTCTGTACCGACGAGCTTAAGCACCAGGACCAGCTTCGACTTATCAAGGCGGAATTTTCCCATATCGACCAGGTCCGCGTTATCGAACCGCGACACGCCCTGTCATTCTATAAAATGGATAGGTTGGACATCGTGGTTACCGTCACACGCCTGCTTTGCGCCTCCGATCCTGTCCTCAATACCTCATCCGACGAAGTTGATAATATGCCGCCTGGCGTGGCCTTCGTCCTCCTTCATGCCCTCTGCAAGGGCTTCGAACAAAATCTAAAAGTTACAAGCGATGATATGTCGAAAATCTACGACGAGTGGGCGAAGCCCACATCAAGAAGCGGTAAAGAGAAGCACAGGAGGCGCAAGACCACTCTCGGAGAAATATTGGGCGATCTGGACCAGCTCGGCGTCATTCAGGATGGTGCCGGGGATTTTTGCGTCGATCTGCGGGAGCTATCCCCAGCTCTCTGCGCCTTGTATTTTGATCACCGGTTCCGTCATGCACATGACACGCATACGATGGCCGACTACCTGTGTGCTTTGCTCGACGTCAAGTAGGCGTTCCGTGGTCAGTGCATTCGCAGATGCCAGGCACCGCCGCGGCAGAGCTGCGGCAACGCGGTTTTCCGGATGATCGACGAACCAGGTCTGCGGATCGCCCCCGAAGAATGGAGCGCGCGCTAGGGCGTTCGGCCTGGTTGTGTGCGGTCGCTTTGTAGCGGGCTAACGACGTATCCCGTTCCCCGACAGACCCATGCAGCCATTCCAGGAGGGCGTTCAGAAGGGTGGCGGAGATGCGCCCGGTTGTCGTCGTTTCCGGATCGGCGTATTCGAAAATGTTCAGGGCGGCCAATATGAACTCGTAGAGATTAGCGCTGCCTGAAGTGTGCTGAAGCTCGGCGTGGCCGACTTCATGGGCGACGACCGCGCGTACCGCCCGTTCGTCCAGTACGATCAGCAGCGGCAGGCCGATCGTCATGGTGAGCCGACGGCCGAAGAGTCCCATGAATTGCCGCTGCTCGCCGATCGTTGCGTTCACGTCGCCATCGATTACCAGCTTCCGCCGTACTCCGTCGGATTTGCGGTCCAGGTCCTTCCAAATTGCCCACAGTCCCGGCGCCGCCGCCTCTTCCACGCCAGGGACCGGCTTACTTCTCTCGGGCAGCAGCAGCAGCCCGAAAGCGAGGAAAACAGCGCTGGTTGTGAAGGGCAGGACGACGGGCGATATGACTAATGCCAGACTCTGATAGTGATCGAGTGCGATCAGCCATGCTGAGAAGACCACCAGCGCAACTGCAACGACCGGAAGCACGGCGTAGCGGCCCAGCGCCAGGATCAGCTTCAAGATGGTGGTTCTCATGTCAGGTCAGGCCCGTTCAGGCGCCGCGATCGGTAAAGCTTCCGCATCGGCCTCCTCCTCGCCCCGTAAATCTCGTCCTCCTTGAACTCTCGAACTTCTTACAGACAGTCAAACGACTGACAAGTGCAATCACCGCCAGAATTCGACTTGACGATTTCCAATCGGACGCCAAGTCCGGTTGCGCGGCTTTCCATCGAGCGCGTGTGTAGATCGCCGACCCTGGCAACGCACGCCCCGCCACCATGACTGCTCGTGGCCCACCTCTGCCGACTTGCGCGGTGCACAAAGTCGTCAGCTTTCTGAGGTGCTGCCGACGTGCCGGTGGAACGAGCGCCACAGCCGTTTGTGACCCATACCGGCAGTTGGGCGAAACGTCTTGCTGCGACGCAGCATATCCACTCAACTTAGATTGCGCGAACACCTGGTTAGCGGAGAGGTTTTTGAACGTCGTTTCCTGACTGCCAGCCTGCGATCGCTTCCGTCGGAACCGAATATGTATCAAAATTCGTGCAGCTGCTCGGACTATCGGCTTCCGGGTTAGGCGGCCGCAGCTCGGCGATCAGGGGAGGGCAGAGTGTCGATACCCCCTAAGATAACCAACGAGGCGCTCGAGGCGTATAGCTATTGTGCCACAAAATTCTATCTCAAACTTCAGGGCGCGCGGGGCACCACAACCGACTACGAACTTATGCGCGCTCAATCGCGAGCCCGCACCAGGATTAATACAATAAGACGCCTTGCCAGAACCCATGGAACAGATACCGGTGTACGACTGACACGCGCCCATTTGCAGAACGCGCCGGAATACATCTTTGATGGCATCTACGAAGATCAGAATTTCACAATTCAGATTGATGGCGTCAGAAAAGTCGCGCATG
>JASHYD010000330.1 GCA_030043175.1 Xanthobacteraceae bacterium
GCAATAAACATCGATCATGAGATGAGCCCAGGCGACAGCGATGCCAATACCTTAAAGGACGTGGTGGAATGGCACAATGCAGGCAGCGCATCAGAGCCCGCCATTCTTCAGTTTCCGCAAAGCAGGAACGCGGCGGGCCCGGAACAGGAAACTTCGTGATGACAGACGCTCCATCCTCTGGTCGCCGTCGGCCAAGCGATTCGCGGTGATTATCGAATCGAGGCAGTGTCCTGCGGCCGACCGTGTTTAAGCTCTCTCAAGGCGCTGCGGCGTCGCTTGATCTTCGCCAAAACTACTCGGCCAGGGTCACCAGATCCCCAGCAACGACTTCATACCATCCGCTCGTGGCGCGCCCGTCAGCAGGTCCGGCGCGCGCCGTGCCTCGTTCCACGTGCTTAAACAGGTGCGCCGAAGTGAGAATTACGCCGGCGATGCGCCCTAATAGCAGCCGTTCGAGCAGCCGGCCGACCCCGATGCAGGTCGGCGATGCCCGGCGACTCGGCAACGCCGGTTTCAATGCCGTAACAAGACGGGGAGGACCGCCTTAGTCTCGTCGCACGTTTGTGGGCCGTCCGTCGCAGGTAATCCTGCCCATCGCCGTTGTTGCGCTGCTACCCGTCTGAGCAGGGCCGCGACGAGAGCCTCAGTTCGAAACCGGCCTCGGCGTTTGCGGCGTGGGCATCCCATGATTCTGCGCTTGCACGCGCAGGTATTCGATGTCGAATTCGGGACCGCTTAGGCGTGAAAGCCCCTCGAGAACGTGTTGATGTTTGGCATCTGCCCTGGGATACGTCGCCCAGTTCGGGATGCGTCGTGAGATAAATCGGCGGCGGGAACTCCGGGGTGAAATGGTCGGGCAAATCGAAATCTACATCGAACCGCCGCCGACTGCGCGCCTCGCGATCCCGGATCGTATCGATCTCGATGTTGGGAAAGACCTGTCCGCCCTGGCTTTGCTTGACGTGAGACAGCGGCATAAATCCCGCTGGCAGCAGAGCCCTCGGCGATGGCGTCGGGTGTCATTTGCGCCAGCATGTGCCACGTCACGCCCTGCGGAAGTTTGACGCGCGCGCCGTCCTGAACGGCTTTCCATCCGCCCGACATGAAAACGCCGGGCATCGGCTGATCGGAGCGGTCGTAGCGCGCCTACAGCACTTCCCCCTGGCGTCGCATGACTTCCGGCTTCGCCGCCTCGTCGGCAGCCCGCACCACCGAGAACGGCTGCGTCGTCAACCCGCGATAACTCGCATCAGGCGGCGAAAACGCTGCCCAAGACAGAGCAACAACACTTGCCGCGAAGGCCGTCCCTAACATTCCTATGATATGGCGGGGCATACGATCTCTCGGGTCGAGGCCGGTGGGAGCTGGATGGGAAATCGACGGGCTTCGGCGCAAAATCAACGGGCGTGCGTCGCTTTTCGTTCGGTATCCATGCGGTCAGTCGTTCCTGCTCGATACCCTCCTCAGCAGGTCGATAAGCGGGTGATTGACGGGATGTCGTCGGGTTTGCAATGCCGATCGACGACGACGTCCCGATCGACCCGTTCCACCCGGCATATTGCACAATCGCGCTTGAGAGCGGGCCAGAACGTCATTCTTCGCCCACGCACATGTCCCGTCTCAATCCACGGGCCATGACAGATTGCAGCGACCGGCTTGCCATCTTCAAAAAAGGTGGCTGCAGGTTGAATGCGCGGCGCCGGATTGATGACGCCGCCCGGCAAAACAACGAGTCTCGCCCGGCACCGTCGCGAGCTTTCCCGGGCCACTCGAGTTCGCACTGACCAAAGGTATCAGTCGCGAGAATTGTGACCCTCAGTCCTTTGAGGTCGCGATGAGCCTGCGATCGAGGCTGCGGCGAAAGAGCGGGCGACAACTTCAGACCCGACCGCCGACTTCGTCGATGTGTCGCAGCAAATCGGCTGGGTCCTCGTAGACCCGATAGGCGCTGCTACGCTCCAGTTCGTCGCGGCCGTATCCTCCGGACAGGAGCCCGACACCGAGCGCGCCTGCGCGACGGGCGGCGAGCATATCCCAAATGCTGTCGCCCACCACGCATGCTGTCGCAATGTCCACTTCCAGCGCGTCGGCGGCGGCGAGGAAAAGATCGGGGTCGGGTTTGGCGCGCTCCACCAAATCCCGAGTGATCACTGGGATGTGCGCAAGATCGACCTCAAGGCTGTCCAAAACAGGACCGGCGGTTTCCATGCGGCCACTGGTGGCGATGGCCCAGGAGATGCCGGTTCGCGTGAGATAGTTGAGAAGCTCGGGCGCGCCCGGAAGCGGCCGCACGCGGCAAGACCGCGCGTTAAAAGCTCTTGCATGAAGGCGACGCAGGCGCTCGATCCGCGCCTGATCGATATCAAGCCCCGTTTCGCGCAGCAGCATGTTGGTAAACAAGCCGCCGCTCATGCCGATCTTGCGGTGAATGCGCCAGACCGAGAGTTCGATACCCTCTTGGTCGAGAGCTTCGCGCCAGGCCAGGACATGCTGATAGACGCTGTCGACGAGTGTTCCATCCAAGTCAAACAGAAACGACGTTTGGTGCCGGGCCACCGTCACTTTCTCCTTTGTGAGCGATATCAATGCTGCTCAACGACCGCTCGCGCCATCCGCCACGCGTGTCGACATCGCCAGCGGCTCGAAGTTCCGCGATCGGTTTTGGAAATTGAAGACATTGCCAGGGCCGTTCTCAAAGCCCCGTTCGCTTCAGCGACGAGATCTCAGGATCCCGCGTTCAAGGGGCGACCTTGCGGGCGCACAGTTGATAGGCCCGGCACGCAGACCCGGCGACCACAAGGATCACGTTCGCGGCGAGCAATCTGGCAGACGCCGCTTGGCTCTTTTTTCGTGGTGAGGCAGCCGTCCTGCGATGCTATGATGCTGACACGGGGCAGTCGCTTCCGTGGCCGGATGGAGCGCAGCGTTACCCGGGATAGCTCGTCCCCGGGCTGCGCGGAGCTTATGATCGGGCCGGCCGAAGGCCGGACCCGGGTGGGTCCATCCGGCTACATGTCGCCCAACACGCCCCAGCCGGGAGGGCTTCCATGAAGGAGTTGATCAGGCAGTACCTCGACGAGGGCATATCGCGCCGGCAACTCATGACGGGGCTGAGTGCGCTCGGCATGAGCACGCTCGCCGCCAAGGCGGTCGCGCAGTCGCTCGCGCCGGCATCGGCTGCGCCGCCAGCCGCGATGCGGGAGGTGCAAGGTACCGGGGGGGCGCTGTTCGTGGCGCAACTCAAGGCCGCGGGCGTGAAATACATATTCTTCAACCCGTCGACCGGCGACTATCCGATTTTCGACGCGCTTGTCGATGAGCCGGGCATCCAAATCATCAAAGGCATTCACGAAGGTGCCGTGGTTGCGATGGCGGACGGCTATGCGCGGGCGACCGGCAAGCCAAGCGTGGTGATCGTCGCCAATGTCGGTCTACCGAACGCCATGACCCAAATGATCAACAGCTGGAAGGATCAGATTCCGGTGCTGGTTGCCGTCGCCTCGGTCGACCAGGGAGTGATGGGCCGCGATCAGCTACAGGAGGTCGAGTTCCACGAGACCATGACTCACCCGATCACCAAGTGGACCTGGATGGCCAAGACAACGGCCGGCGTTGCCGAGACGCTGCGGCGCGGCATCAAGTTCGCCTCGACGCCGCCCTGCGGGCCGGTGTTCCTTGCGCTGCCGAACGACACGCTGCGCGGCGAAGCCAAGGCGGCGATCTGGGATCAGGCCAAGTTCGATGTGCCGATGCGCATTCGCCCTGACAAGGATGATGTCGAAAAGGCGGCTCGCCTCCTGATCGAGGCCAACAATCCGCTGATGAGCGTCGGCGACGAGATCACCTGGTGCCATGGCGAGAAGGAGACCGTGGAGCTTGCCGAGTTGCTCGGCTTGCCTGTCGCTTCCCAGCCGGGCGCGCTCGGCTTCTGGTCGAAGCCGTTCCCGACCCGACATCCTCTCTATATCGGGGCGCAACTGCGCGACATGCGCTTCCCCGGCAAGGTCGATGTGCTCATCAATCTGGGCAACCGCTACGGCGACCGCGCTGCACCGGGCACCACTCTCATCTCGGTCCGGCACGATCCGACCAGCCTTGCGCGCTTGACGCCGGTAGACCTCGCGATGGTGGCGGATATCCGCCTCGCGACGATCGACCTTATCGCCGCCATCAAGAGCATTGCGAGTCCGGCGCGGCTCAAGGAGATCGCCGAAGAGCGCGGCGCCAGGGCGCGCGCTTATTCGAACGAGATGGCGGAATTCCGCATGAAAATCGCGCGCGAGAATGCCGACCGCTCGCCGGTCACGCTCTCGCGCATCGGGCTGGAGTTGGAAAGCGCGCTCGCACCCGACACCTGCTACGTCTGCGACGTGGATTCCGGCAAGGCCATGGACCCGCTGATGGCGTTCGGCGGAGAAGACAAGAATTACTTCAGCACCGGCCCCAATATTCTGGGCTGGGGCATGGCGGCGGCATTCGGCGTCAAGCTGGCGCGGCCCGACCAACCGGTGGTTTCGGTGGTCGGGGACGGCAGCTTCTCCTTCTCGGGTCCGCAGCCGCTGTGGAGCCAGGCCCGCTATAAGGCGCCAATCTTGAACATCGTTCTCACCAACAGAAGCTACAACAACGAGCGCAACCGCATCTGGGCCTTCGGCGGCCGCCAGTTCAAGAGCGGGCGCGACATGACCTGCTACATCGGCAGCCCGGACGTCGACCACGCCAAGGCAGCGGCCGCGTTCGGCGTGGAGGGCGAAGTCGTTACCGAGCCAGGCGAGGTCAGACCCGCGATCCTGCGCGCCCAGCGCGTCATCGCCGACGGGCGGCCCTATCTGCTCGACATCCACACCCAGCGCGACGGGATCGGCGCGGCCAGCACCTGGCATCCCGCCTATTCGATCGCGGATTTGCGGACCAGGAGGGTGTGATGAGACGGCTTGTCCCGGTGCTTTGTACCGCGGCGCTTGCAACCGCAATCGCCATGTCGGCCGGCGCTCAGGGCGCGCTGCCACCCGGCGAAGGCCGCGACCTCTTGGCGACGGCGTGCTCGCAATGCCACGCGCTGAACGTGATCAGATCGATGCGCGAAGGCGCGGCGGGCTGGAAGCGCCACGTCTACAACATGGTGACGCGCGGCGCGCAACTAAACGCGCGCGAAGCCGATTTGGTCGTGGCCTATCTCGCCGCTAATTTCGGGCCCACGGCACCTGCCGCAGCCGCTACGCCGGTGGCGCTGCCGAGCGGACCCGGCAAGGAGTTGGTCGAGGCGCGTTGCGTCGCCTGCCACGATCTCGAACGCGTGGCGTCGGCCAAGCGGCAGAAATCGCAATGGCCGGCGCTGGTCGCCAACATGGTCAGCCGCGGCGCCGTGGCGACGCCCGAGGAAGCCCAGGCTATTAGCTCGTATCTGGCGTCCCATTTCAGCGGCGAGTGAGTTTCAAGGCTCCGGGTTCCGCTTGCTGGTCAACGCGCCCACAGTTGGCGCGACGTCCCCGATGTCCGGACGGCGGCTCCTGGTCCGTGCGATATGAGGAGGAAGAATGAAGATCATCCGCCCCTTGGCTTTCGTTTCGTTCGCCATGGCCGCAGCATTCGTGGTTCCGGAGGTCGTGCGAGATGCTGCTGGCCAGGCTCGCGATTTTGCGACCCTGGAGGCCGCCCAGAACGCGGCCAATGGCAAGTCTGGTCCACGCGTGGTGCCGGGCCGCAGCATCCCGGTGCCAAACACGGTGAGCCCCGAATTGCAGGCGATGATTGCTGCGCCCTATCGCATCCCAAACTGGGACGCAAACCCAAAGAGCGCCGAGGAGTGGAAGCAGCTTATCAATCGCGTTGCGACGGCCGGCGCCACCGCACAACAAGCCGTTCGCGAGAAATTAGGCGTCTCCCTGGAGACCACCACGATCGGCGGGGTCAAAGTCTTCATCCTTTCCCCGAAGGAGATCCCGCCGGCCAATCGCAACCGCTTGCTGGTGAACGTTCACGGCGGCGGCTATGTTTACAATCCGGGCGAAGCCGGCACCGGGGAGGCCGCATTGATGGCCGCCTATGGCGGCTTCAAAGTGATCTCGATCGATTATCGCATGCCGCCCGACTTCCCCTATCCGGCCGCCATGGATGACGCCATGGCGGTGTGGAGGGAGG
>JASHYD010000331.1 GCA_030043175.1 Xanthobacteraceae bacterium
CGTGGATACCGAATAAATTTATGCAAATGGTGATGCCGTATGATGAAGCTGTTAGCGTCGCTGGAAAATGTTACGCTGGCACCAATACCATAGGCGCCGAAGGGACCGACGAATTTAGGAATGCGCGAAATAGTTGCTGGAATTATCTCGAGTCAACTGGCAGAACATACGGCTTCGACAAGTCGCGAAGCGCTTGCCTGCATGCGGGTCTACGACAACTGACAATGGAGCCAACATGGAGGCGAGACGACAACATGATTCTTGCATATTGCGGCGAGTGTGGAAGACCATTGTTCGCCAATCTATGCTGATAAGGTATTTTCACTAGTTTCATTGCCTTACAACAGTTTTACTGACTATGGACATGACCCCCGATCCGGCTGCCGCAGCACTCACCAAGACCGTGTGCGTGCATCTCGCAGCGGCGCGGCATTGCGATCTTTCGGCGGCGGCGGAGCGCGAGACCCGTCGCGGCGTGCTTGACTGGGTGGGTTGCGCGCTTGCGGGCAGCAGGCATGCCGCAGTCGATACACTCCTCGCAGTCCTGCAAGAGGCCGGCGGCCGGCCGCAGGCGACGGTGCTTGGCCGCGACCTCAAGCTCGGGCTGCTCGATGCGCCGCTCGTCAACGGCCAGATGGGCCATGTGCTCGATTTCGACGACACGCACATGGGCGGCGTCGTCCTGCATACGAGTGCGCCTGTTCTGGCGGCGCTGTTTTCGTTGGCTGAGCGCACCCCTGTTAGCGGCGCCGACCTGATGCTCGCCCATGCGGTGGGGTTTGAAGCCGGCATTCGCAGCGGCCTCACGGCGCCTGGCCACCACAAAGGCGGGTGGCACCTCACCGGCACGCTTGGCACCATCGCGGCAGCGGTGGCGGCCGGTAAGCTGATCGGGCTCGACGCGCAGAGACTCACCCATGCCATGGGCATTGGAGCCACCCAGGCAGCCGGCATGCAGCAGAACCGCGGCACCATGTGCAAATCTTTCCACGCCGGAAAAGCCGCGCAGAATGGGGTGCTGGCGGCTTTGCTGGCGGAGCGCGGTTTCGACAGCTCGCAGGAAATCATCGAGGGCCGTAAAGGATTCTGCCGCGTCTACAGCGACACCGCGGCGCCCGAACGCCTGATCGCCGGCCTTGGCGAAAGCTGGCTGATCGAGGCCAACGGTTATAAGCCCTATGCCTGCGGCGTGGTGCTGCACCCGCTGATCGATGCCGTTATCACCATCCGCAATCGCGAGCGCATCGATCCGGCGATGGTGAGCGAAATCAGCCTGCGGGTGCACCCGCTCGTGCTGTCCATCACCAACGTCCTCGAGCCCACGACAGGGCTGCAATCGAAATTTTCAGCGGTTCATTCGGCGGCCGTCGCGCTCGTCGAGGGCGGCGCCGGCATCGCCCAGTATTCCGACGCCAAGGCCGCAGACCCGATGGTGGCGGCGCTGCGCCGCAGAACCAAGCTTGTTGCGGATGAGACCGTGCGTTCCGACGAAGCCTTCGCGACCATCGAGGCCGGACGCAAACGCTACGACGCTCACGTTCGCCACGCGAGCGGCACGGCGGGCAATCCGATGAGTGACGCAGCCATCGAAGCCAAGTTCCGCGCCAATGCGACGCCGATCATCGGCGGCGAGCGCGCGCAACGCGTGGTTGAGTTTGTGTGGGGGCTGGAACGCCAGCCGGACGTGCGCCACTTGATTGCGCTTGTGGCGTAGTCGCCACGTCTTCCACCGTTCCCCTGCTGTGGGGCGATCCTTGTGGTCGCCCGATGCGGGCGCCGGGTCCGCCTCCGGGCTTTCCGGACTGCCATCGTTACGGTTGCGGAATTTCATCCGATGGGGTCCGACGGCGTGGCGGCGATGGCCGCCATCAAGCACCCGATGCCCGATAACACCCTGCCGTTGATGACCGGGTTTGGGCGGTTCGGGCCGCTCGAGACGGGCAGGCACTCGGCGCGAACGACTACGGCGATCCCGGCCCCATCCCGAGGGAACCGTTGCCCACGAGATTGGTAAATCGCACAGCGCTCGGAATGGATAGCCGCATGACCATGGTCTGGATGCAGGACCCCTGCGATGCTCAAGGCCGTCGTCGCGGCAAAACACGAAGTGACGCGCGCCCCCAAGAACGGGCCGCTGGATGAAATCGATATGACTCAACCCCTGGAAACGCGCTACTACACACTTTCAAGCGAAGGAGGTTCATATGTCAACTCAACGCACAATCGTCGTTCTCGCCGCGTCGGCTCCTCTCGTGCTGTCCGGCACCGCAACCGCCCTGGCGCATGCGCACCTCGTTCGTGCGACCCCGGCGGTCGGCGGCACGGCCCAAGTGCCAGTGAGCGAAGTCACCCTGCGTTTCAATGAGAGACTGGAGGGTAAATTCAGTTCCGTCGTCGTGCGCGACTCGACGGGCAAGCAGGTCGACAAAGGGGACGGGGCCGTCGACACGAACGACCGCACCTTGATGCGGGTGCAGCTGCAACAGCCAGTGGCTCCGGGCGTCTACAAGGTCGAGTGGAAGGTGATGTCGGCCGATACCCACAAGGTCGATGGCAACTTCACGTTTAAGGTGGGCGAGTAACCCATCCCCCGCCTGCGGGCGGGGGCTTTTGCCCAGAGCCGCTCGCTGAGCGATGCCACGAAACTCATCCCGTCGGAATGAACTGCAGCTGCGAACCTCGTCCTGAGAGGCTGCCTGTGCGTCCCCCGCCAGCGCTCAGGAGCGCGCTCCTTAAGCATAAGGGCAGAGTTATTTCGCTGCTTCGATTCGGGGCGCGGGCGGTGTTTGGTCATCCGCTGTGGATTTGCAAATTTCGGCGTATATGGCGAGAAGGCGGGCATATGACCCCACCCCCTCCTCCGCTTGCGGGGGGAGCGGAGAGTGGGCGCACGCACGACGTTGAAAAAGTTGGAGCGCGGTTATGCGTCTGGCAAGCTATATCGCCCATGGGCGAACGAGCTTCGGGATTGTGGTGGACGGCGGGGTAGTGGATTTTCGGGTGCGGTTCGGCTCGCGGTTTGCGACGCTCGTCGACCTGATCCGGGCCGACGCCGTCGACGAGGTCGGTGCGGCGGTTGCGGGCATGCGGCCCGACTTCCCACTTTCGACTGTCGAGATGTTGCCGCCCTTGCTGGCGCCGGAGAAAATCCTCTGCATCGGCATCAACTACGCCAACCGCAACGTCGATTTCAACGATCCCGTCGTGCCGAAATATCCGAGCATGTTCTATCGCCATGTGGGCTCGTTCGTCGGCGCCGGGGAGGCACTGGTGCGTCCGAGCGTTTCGGCGCAGTTCGACTATGAGGGCGAGATTGCGGTGGTGATTGGCCGCGAAGGCCGTCATGTCCCGAAGGAACGCGCTCACGAACATATCCTCGGCTATACGCTGTGCAACGACGGCACGGTGCGGGACTGGCTGCGCCACGGCAAGTTCAATGTCACCCAGGGCAAGAACTTCGATCGTTCCGGCAGCATGGGCCCGTTCATCGTCACGGTCGATGAGATCGATCACGAGAAGCCGATGCACATCATCGTCAAGGTCAATGGCGAAGTCACCCAGGACGATAACACGGCGAGCATGATCTTCTCGTTCGCCGATCTCATTGCCTACATCACGACTTTCATGACGATCAAGCCGGCCGACGTCATCGTGACGGGCACGCCCGTCAAACTCGGACCGCGGCCAGATCCGCCGCGCTGGCTCAAGGCCGGCGATATCGTGGAAATTTCCTCGCCTGAACTCGGCTTGTTACGCAACCCGGTGGTCGATGAGGAATAGCGATCGCCAGGATCGGATTTGTCACCGTCGCGACAAGCGCCGGCATGACGGCGAGGACGCTCATTTAGTCGCGACGGAACGTGCTCAGGCGGTCATGCCGATGTGCGAGGCGGGCCTGACGGCAATCGATGACGCAATTCCATCTACACAGTCGCGAAAAATGCTCTATTGTGTCGCCCCGGCCCGTCACAGAACACGCCCAGAACATCCGCATTCGGGGATGAGGTTCGCGTCAGGGCGAGCAACCCCTCGGGCGGCAAGTGGAGGATATCATCATGACGAATTTCAAATCTGGCGTCATCAGCGCCGCCGGCCTCGCGCTGCTGCTTTCCGTCGCTTCGGTTTCGGCGCAGCAATCCCCCCCTGTACGGGTACGCGGCGAGATCCAGAAGATCGACGGCGATACGCTGACCGTCAAGAGCCGCGACGGCGCGACGGTCACCGTCAAGCTCAGGGAGAACGCAACGGTCACGGGCGTCGACAAGGCGATGCTCTCTGACATCAAGCAGAACTCGTTCGTCGGCATCACCGCCATGCCGCAACCCGACGGCACGCAGAAGGCCATCGAAGTCCACATCTTTCCGGAATCGCGGCGCGGCGCCGGTGAAGGCTACCGGCCGTGGGACCTCGTGCCCAACAGCACCATGACCAACGCCAACGTAGAGCAGCTCGTGACCGCGGTCGACGGCCCGATGCTGACGATGAAGTACAAGGACGGCGAGAAGAAGATCCAAGTGCCGAACAACGCCACGATCGTGCAATTCGTCAACGCCGACAAGAGCGACTTGAAGCCCGGCGCAAAGATTTTCATCGCCGCCGGCACCAAGCTGCCGAACGGAAATATCGAAACCGCAGGCATCAACGTGGGCAAGAACGGCATCACTCCGCCGATGTAAATTGGCCTCCATGGAAGCTTGTCTCCGCGTTGAACTTTTTTTAAGAACTCATGGCCGGGCCTGTCCCGGCCATTCTCACGTTTGCCTGCCTCGCACCGGCAGCGTCCCAGCTCGTCGGCAGGCTGGTCACACCTGGCGCCGCCTCCTCTGCCTCTCCCGCTTGCGGGCGAGGCAGCGGTGAAGGGTCTCAAACCTCGCTCACAGCCGGGTGGAGCGGCCGCTGAATTTGCGCGCAAGAACGTGCAAATTCCGGACCTGGTGAGGGAGTGGCCGAATTTTCTCGCTGTCCGCGACTGTCGGCCCCGCTTGCGGATGTGGTCCAATGGTCTAAATGTCGCGCAGATCTCGCCGATCCAAGTGGAGTCATTCGATGGCCGAACCCATGGCCGGGCGCGTTGGGCTCTTGGTCACCTGTCTCGTCGACCTGATCCGTCCGTCGGTCGGGTTCGCGACTGCGAAGCTTCTGCGCGAGACAGGTTGCGTCCTCGAGGTACCGCGCCAGAGTTGCTGCGGCCAGCCCGCGTTCAATTCCGGTGACCGGGCCACGGCGCGAGAAATCGCGCAGCAGGTCATCGAAGCGTTTGCGCCCTGTGATTACGTGGTGGCGCCGTCAGGTTCCTGCGCCGGCATGCTCAAGGTCCACTATCCGGAATTGTTTCGCGGCGATCCGAACTGGCAGCCGCGGGCGGACGCGTTGGCAGAAAAGACCTATGAGCTGGTCTCGTTCCTGGTCGACGTGTGTCGTCTAGACCGGGTGGCGGCGCGCCTTGAGGCGGTTGCAACCTATCACGATTCCTGCTCGGGCCTGCGCGAGCTTGGCATCCGCGATCAGCCGCGTCGTCTGCTCGCTACGGTCGAAGGACTGCGGCTCACCGAAATGCGCGATGCCGACGTCTGCTGCGGCTTCGGCGGCACCTTCTGCGTAAAGTATCCGGAAATTTCCAATGCCATCGTCGGCAAGAAGGCCGCGGCCATCGCGGCGACCGGCGCCGATCTGCTGCTTGCCGGCGATCTTGGCTGCCTCATGAACATGGCCGGCAAGCTGCAGCGGGCCGGCGCCAACATCGAGGTCCGCCACATCGCCGAAGTTCTCGCCGGAATGACCCACGAGCCCCCAATCGGCATGGCAGCGCGTGCCTCGGCCAAGTGAAGCCATGATTGGCGCCGACGCACATGCGGCGACCTCGCCGCGGTTCAAGGATAACGCGAACGCCGCGCTCGCCGATGCGGATTTGCAGAATGCGCTGAAATTCGTGGAGGTGAATTTCATCGCGCGGCGACGCGAAGCCGCCGACAAGATTCCCGAATTCGAGGCGCTACGCGACAGCGCCCGTGACATCAAGGACCACACGCTCGCCCATCTCGATCTCTATCTCGAAGCCTACGAGAAACGCGTTGTGGAGCACGGCGGCCACGTGCATTACGCGGTGACGGGCGAGGACGCCACAGGGATCATCCTCGACATCTGCCGCAAGCTTGGCGCCCGCACGGTGACGAAGGGCAAGTCCATGGTGGCGGAGGAAATCGGGCTCAATAATTTCCTGGCGGCCAACGGCATTACGCCGATCGAGACCGATCTCGGCGAATACATCATCCAGCTTCGCCATGAGATGCCGTCTCACATCATTGCGCCGGCCGTGCACCTCACCAAGGCGCAGATAGAAACCGATTTTCGGCGCGTCCACTCTCACCTGCCGGCCGATCGCAACCTCGTCGAGCCGACGAGCCTGCTCGCCGAAGCCCGCGCCGTGCTGCGCGAAAAATTCCTCGCCGCTGACGTGGGTATCACCGGCGCGAACTTTCTGGTGGCCGAGACGGGCAGCTCGGTGATCGTCACCAACGAGGGCAATGGCGACCTCACGCAGACCCTGCCCAAGGCCCATATCGTGCTGGCCTCGATCGAAAAGCTGGTGCCGACGCTCGAGGACCTGTCGGCGCTGCTGCGCGTGCTGGCGCGGTCGGCGACAGGCCAGGAAATGTCGGTCTATACGACCCTCTCGACCGGCCCGCGCCGGTCTGGCGATCCCGACGGGCCCAGCGAATACCATGTGGTGGTGCTGGATAATGGCCGCTCATCGATGCTTGCCGGCTCGTTTCGCGAGATGTTGCGGTGTATCCGCTGCGGCGCATGCATGAATCATTGCCCGATCTATCATGCGATCGGAGGCCATGCGTATGGATGGGTCTATCCGGGGCCGATGGGCGCCGTGCTGACGCCGAGCCTGATCGGCATCGACAAGGCCAGGCATTTGCCGAACGCCTCGACCTTCTGCGGACG
>JASHYD010000332.1 GCA_030043175.1 Xanthobacteraceae bacterium
GATGGTCGCCACCGTGGCCTGACAAAGGCGAGGGCGTGACAAAACCGAGTCACGCCCAGCCAATCCCACAAAAGAGTTCAGCCTAAACTCTGGTCGCCGCGATAATCTGGACGGGCTCCTAGCATAGTGAAGCCAAAATCCTCGCACCGCCCAGTCACCTAATGAGCCCACGCCTGACGACCGCGGCGGTTGGGAGCGATCTATTTCGTGGCGAGAATTTCCCGGTATGCCGTGCCGGCCCCGGGCGGCCAAGCCGCCTTTCCCGCCCGTGGCCACGGCAAACGCTGCCGACGATCGCAGAGCCCCTCCGCGTCCACCACTACTACGTAGTCACGATCATCGCGCCGAAGAGAGTACGTCAGCGGCGCCACCGACAGGGAGTTCGCAGTGGGCTGTTCTAATTGAAGTCGGTGTGCCTGGGCTTCCGTGGCGCCCTGCAGTTCGGTAAGATCAAAACGACCCACCTCTTTAGCATTGCCGATTTGCCCTCTGTTTGGCCCAATGTTTTTGGCAAAGTCGCATGGACGAGCAATCTATAGTTCCCGCTATCCTACCTGCTGGCAGTGGGCAGAAGCGACTAGCACTCATTGTCGCACTACTCGTACCCGTTCCGTTCATCGCGATCATACCGATCGGCCAAATTCAGCTGCCTCGGGTCGATTCATTCATTCCTGTTGTGGACACGGCGATCCTCATTAACGATTCCATCACCGCGACACTCTTGCTCGCGCTCGTCACGACTACACGTCTACGGTCGCTTCTTGCGCTCGCGGCCGGATTCCTCTTTACTGCCTTCCTAATTGTACCTCACGCCCTAACCCTTCCCGGCGCCTTTACTCCAAACGGCTTGCTCGGTGCGAGACTTCAAACCCCCGCTTGGCTAAATGAGTTTTGGCACTTAGGACTCCCGTCCGCTGTCATCGCTTACGCCTTATTGAAGCGCGCTGATGGCGCGAACTCGATACCGCGTCGTGCCAAACATCTTGCTATTTTCGGAATGGTCGGTTTGGTTTTCGCACTAACGTGCACCCTGCTGTGGCTGACCACGGAAGGTCTTGAGTTTTTACCGCCCATCATGACTGACCTACTTCATTCCGACGCCGCTTGGGATTCTATTCCACCGGTTGTGCTAAGCATTACGGCAATTGCGCTGCTTTGGCCGTCGCGAGACTCGGCGCTCGATCTATGGCTATTGGTTGTACTTGAGATATGGATGTTGGACGCACTCCTGTTTTACAAGCTGACCACGCGTTATAGTCTCCTTTGGTACGGAGGCAGAGCATTTGCGACTTTTGCTGCGAGCCTTGTTTTGCTCTTCTTGCTTTCTCAGACGACAGTGCTTTACGGGCGCCTCGCCCGCTCACGTATAATGCTAAAGCGGTCGGAAGAGACCAATCTACTGTTGATTGCCGAGCTTCAGCACCGAACTCGCAATCTGCTCTCTGTGGTGAGTTCGCTATCGAAAGAGACGCTTGCTTCGTGTGGCTCACTCAGCGCTTTCGCCGACACTTTCGACGCCCGCCTCGCAGCGCTATCACGCGTGCAGGGCTTATTGTTTCGAGAAAACACCAACATCGTGACGATAGGGGAACTTGTGCGGCTAGAACTGCAAGCGCTGGGAGCGCACCCGGACGGGCAACGTGTCACGGTGGGTGGCCCCGAGGTCACTCTGCCGCACAGATCCGTGCAAATCCTCGCGCTCTCCCTGCACGAGCTCGCCACAAACGCCCGAAAATATGGAGCCCTCGGGACGGCTGCGGGGCGGCTCGCCGTGACGTGGCGGGTGACGGTCGAAGATGGCGATCGTCATCTTGCGCTAGAGTGGCGCGAGAGTGGAGTCGCGCTTTGCGATAAGGCTGCTCCCGCCCGCAAAGGTTTTGGTCGGACACTGATCGAGGAATCGCTGCCGTATCAGCTTGACGCGAAAACCCGGCTTGAGTTCGGAGACGACGACGTGTGCTGCTCGGTATTAATGACCCTTGACGCGGGTGATGGCGACCTTTCCTCACGCCACGCCGCCTGAAGCGTAGAACGATGAGGACCTGACCCTCGTCGGGGCCTGCAACACTCGTGCGCGAACCCGCTCCGTCACCAGGTATGGTTACTCAAACTCCCACAGCGTTGTGCATCGAATGGTGAGGAGATCGCTTGCGATGGGATGTTGTATCGGCGGCTTGTCCGGTTATGGCCCACAGCCGCTGTGAGCCTCGATCGGGTTGGTACGGCGGCTATGTAAGGTACTACGGACCAATTCTGGTTTTAGGTGGTAGTTGATCGCCCGGCACGGATCGCAGACGCGGCGAGCACAATTGCGTGCTAGCCAATTTTGCATCGTGATTTGCTAGCGATCTCGGCGGTCACGGTGCGATGCACCCTCGCATATTGCTGTCAGCGGAGGAGCCCCCCAAAGCTCGTCCTATCTGGCACCCGTTTTCAGCTTTTGTTGACGTCTATATTGCTCAAGGCAAACAACGTTGGGCGATCGAAACCAGCGATACTCGCCGGTCCAACACTGCGACGTGTATTTGCGGCGATCTTCCTCGGGAATTGTCCACTATAGGCTGCCCGAATCACAATGAATTCGGCGGAAGGCAATACACCGAGAATGGCGTAGTAATCGACGGTCGCATTCATCTCATCAAGACCCGAACCAACTTCCTTGACCGGTATAGGGAGAAAGAACGGAAGTGGAATCGAAGTCAAGGGGATGGGTTTCAGCTGAATAGGATTTAGCCTTGATAGGCCTCGATGATCCTGTCGCACGTATCCCATATCTCGTCGGGCGCGTGCTCCGCCGGAGCATCGGAGTGCGCCTCGTCCTGGGCGTAGCGAGCGCCCCGCCAACGCGCACAAGCGACGCCCGGAACAGACCAAAAGCTTGTCCGCGACCGAGGTCGCTTTTAGCATGCCCACCAGCATTCTCGCCCTCTAGCGATCGGCCCGGAATAGCTCACCGCCGAACCGCTTGGCGAAAGCCTCCGCATCCTTGGCCTTGGAGAAGCAGAACACCACGAAGTCGTTGTCATCACGGTGCATGAAGTATGTGAGCGGCATCGCCGATAGAAGGCCGGCAACGGAAAATATGAGCCGACGGTTCATGGGGTCCGACACCTTTTCGGCCGGGAGGGCAACGTGGTGCGGCCATTTGTGCTTGAGGTCACTGCGGGTAATTTCGCCCTTGCGGCCGGTCATCGCCGTATCGCCATCAGCCTGCTGGCCGGCACCTTGAATTCGCTGCGCCTTTCTCGATCGCGGTGGTCGCGTCCGGCGCCTCCACGGTGCCGAGCCGGACGGCATTGGCGGCGATCTTGTATATGCTCCACCTTGTCGGCTTTGACGGTTCCGGTTTCTGGGCCATGCGGCAAGTATCGGCCGGGAGCTACGTAGGCTCAATCAGGTCATTCCCGGAGCGAGAGGTTCAACCTGGCTCCTGGTAATGCAACGTCTCGAGCGCCCGCCGGCCGTCCTCAGTAATCCTGATACGGCCGAGAGACCGGTTGCCAGCCTTGACGTTCTCGCGCTGCGTTGTAACAAGCCCGGCACGGATGAGCGGGACTAACGTCTTTCGTGTAAAGCCATTAGCGGACATGGTTGCTTCGGTAGCACCGAACGGAGTCCCGGCAAGCAATTGGAGTGCCCGGCGCTGTTCCGCACCGAGAAGCCGCTTTCGAGGGAGAGTTGGCATCTTCCTGGGGGACCGAATTGATCTCCAGGATAGGAGATGGCCTGGTCAACCCTCAAGCGCCATCCGCCCCGCCTGGGTGATCTTGATACGGACCACCTCTATAAGCGCGCTGCCAGGACCCGTAACGACCTCGCGCTCCGCCGTTGCTAGGCCTCCGTGGACGAGGCCTGCGATCATGGCGCGATCGAATCCATGGGCAAGGACGAGCAGCTCCTCCGTGATGCCGTTCGGAAAATTGGCAAGTAGCGCGAGCGCGCTGCGCTGCTCCCTGCTGAAGCTCCGTTCTCCTGGGGACGCCGCCATACGCACGGCGGTATCTGAGTCGCCCGTTGGCGATGGTCGGGTAGGCCACACAGGCCATAAGAAACACCTATTGCGGGTATGCATTGAGAAACACCCGCTGTCCTCCGGTATAAGTCCGTTCGCTGGGTGGCCGAGAGGGGTTGCTGATGGGCCACCAGGGGCTTCTGTTGAAATGTATCTTTGCGACTTTCATGTTGGAAAATGGGAGCCTGACGAGAGCATCGAGGACGCATATCACCGCGCGCTTTCAACATAACGGACGATCAGTTTCGCCGTACGCCGAAGAATGGCAGCGCACTGCAAGAAAAGCATGCCGTTGCGATTGGTCGTATGTACGAGGTGGCCGGGCTTAACCTGAAGACAGCCACTGAAGCCGAGAAGGCATCGCTGCGACTACGTCTAATCGCCGAAGCGAGGAAGGGTGGCATGAGGTTTCCGGCTTGAGCAATGCGACAGTGCCGGCGAGCAGTTGAGGCGGCGGGTCACGGCGTGCCCACCCTACGCTTGGGTGGCCGACGACGCGGGGCAGCTTCTCCTTGATCAGCATCCGGTGCAACCTACGGAGATCGCCGTCATCAGAAACCTACCGATCATGTTCGCCGGGATCTGGCCTACGCTCTCCGTATCAAGTTGGTGCCCGGACACGAAGGTCCCCGGACCTTCGGTTGTGTCCCGCCTGCCAGCGTGTGCAGTCTCAACACCGTAATCGCGGTGGTCAGCCGGCCGTCTCTGCCGTTCTTCGCCATCAAGCTCGATAAGGTCGAAGGCGTAGAGGATCGCGGTTCGAGCGGCCTCTCGACGGGACAACTCCTCGAACCGTGACAAGCCGTCAGGTCCCAGCACAACCGCCTCCCCGTCGATCGTGAAGTTTTCGGCCTTGATCAGCTCCGCAGCGGCCGCAATCGCCGCCAGTCGCTCCGTCCGGTCATAGGCATTCCGGCTGGAGAGTCGCACTGTGGGGCCGTCCCGGTCGACGATCATCCGGTAGCCGTCATGTTTGATTTCGTGAACCCAGTCGGTGCCGACCGGCGGTTTTGAAGCCTCAACCGGTTGAGCGGGGATGACGAAGCGGCCGGAAGAGCATCGATTTTCATTGCCGGGAGAAGATAGGCCGACGCGATTCCGGTAACAACGAAGTTAACGTAGTCTTAGCCTTGGCCAGCAATTCCTGCCGCCTCCATACCCACGGGCCGGATCGATAAGTGCCATCGGCCTTTTTCGAAATGATGCCCTCAGCGCCAAGCCGTCAGGTCCCGGCACAACCGCCTCGCCCTCAATCGACATTTGTAAGACGCCAATACCCCGCCAGAGGGCGATGTGGTAGGTTTCACCATGACCGCTTGCCTGACCCTTGGGGGCGCGGAATGCGACGTCGTGATTTCATAACGCTTCTCAGCGGCGCGGCGGCAGCATGGCCGCTTGCGGCGAAGGCCCAGCAGCTAATCGGGGCCTGGCGCGCGACCGATGGCTGTTTTCTTTCCGCCTTCATTCTGAGTGGGAACGGCCGCGCCCAGGCCGTGTATTTGTCCGGTGAGCGAGACGACAACGCCGCTTGGACTTTAGACGACGGCACACTGAGGATCACGTCGCAGGCCTTCCCTTTGGACCGCTTTACCGGACAATTAATAAATGATCGTGTCGAAGCTGATTACGTCTGGCATGATTTGGCGAAGGACAAACTAAATCGACAATCCTGCATCTTCGAACGGTTCACGCCCTTTGGAACACCAGGCGGCGCGGCCCCTACGTAATGGATCACAATCGAGTCTGCATTTTGTGAAGGTTTTCAGACGCCGGCCGTCACGAATAGTCACAGGCGCCCGTAGCGCCGTCACCGGAAACCAAATCTACGCGGCTCGCGATCGTCATCATCATCGACCGCGGACGCCGGAGCGAAGTGTCGAAGTGTCGGCGAGCCTCTGCGGACCATGATTGCCTCCTTCGTGGTTATGCTCGTCCGGCGAGCTTGAGCATAGCATTTCCGGAGGCACGCATCGCTGGCGGCGAACTGTTTGGTCCGTTCCACATCGATATCGATCCGGTTGAGCGCGTTGCACAGTTGCGCTTCGTTGGCGGCACTGGCTGCTGCTC
>JASHYD010000333.1 GCA_030043175.1 Xanthobacteraceae bacterium
TGATCGTGCGCCGTCTGCAGCAGCAACTGCTGCCGTAAGTCTTCATGACGCGGCGGCGAGGACGCCGCCGCCGGGTTCATCACCGAAAGGGAACGTTGGATGTATTTCGGACCACCGAGCCGCGATCGGCTTCATCGAACCGATCGAAGCTCAAGACCGCTGACCCCGAACGTAAGGTCGAGCCCTGTTTGGCCCTGTACCGATAACGGTTGCAGGACAAACGAGCGTTGGGAGCCGCCAATTAATACGTTGACACCGGCTCCACCCCCCGCCGGGACACTCCCGCTCGCTCCTAGATATTCACCGGTAAGCCCGCCGCGAGGCGGACCAGCGGTAGGGGCGATGACCACCCATGCCAATTCGCCACCAGTTTTGAAGCCAATGTCGAGGCCGACAGTGGTTATCACACCATCATAAATTCGGATGGGAACGGCCCATCCGGAGTGTACCGGCATGTCATAGGGTCATGAGAACCGACGATGAAGCCAGTGCTTGGCGCAAGCTGACAGTTGAGCATCCCTACCTTTGTCCGAGATGGGACTTGTGCGGCAGCTTGCCAGGCGGTCGCTGTTATCAACCCGATGGTCGTAAGAACCAAAGAATGCTTGAACATTTGTTTGCTCCTTTTCTTTCGTCGCATGGCATCGCCGCAACGTTGGTTTTCTGAAAGAGCGCCAAACTCATCGCATTGAGATAGATCAACTGTTCGTCAAGTCTCCTTCCAAGATCCAACGCGGGCAAGCACAAGCGCCGCCGATCGGAGGCGTGACCTGCCTGCCTAGGCAGATAGTGGAATTGTTGGAGGCCGTCCGACCACGAGGCTTTGCCCGACATCGCCAATATGAAGCGACAGCCTAAGCGGGGTTCGTTAACTTAAGCAGGCTTCCCACGCTGTTACGTGAAAGTCGGTACAGTCGGGCCACGGGCGGAAGTCGATTTCTACCTCTCACTTGACAGGGCGTTCTGCTGACTTTCGCCCGGCTATTGTTAGCCACCACGAGCGAGCGCTGCCCGGCTTTCACTTGCGGCGGGACCGGGATTGCGACGTGACGTCCACGCCGGCACCCAAGCAAACGCCTGGTCCCAAACCCTCCTAAGCGAGGCCGCCAGTTCCGGTGGAAACGCCTTATCTCGCGAGGGTTGCGATGTAAGCAGCGACGTCGTCAGCATCCCGCCCACGCACCGCAAAATTCATCTTCGCGTGCGGGCTGGCGAGCGCAGCCACGAGATTATCCTCGTTAAATCCGTATTTTCGACCAATTATCTCAAAGGGCGGAGAGTCTGCAACGATGCCCCTTGAACCCCGGCCAACGACGTGACATGCCGCGCATCGATCCTGAGCTATATGGCTGCCACGCTCAACATCCCCAGCGAACGCCACAGCCGTCATAGAGAACAACGCGGCGCAAACAGTAAAACCAAGAGCATTGCGCTTCATAAAGCCCTCCGTTCTTTTATCAGAGCAGGTTCCGATGGAAAGGGGAGAAACGAACCAGCCGGCCGCCTACCCCCCGCTTCCTGGTCACGCAGGCGTCGCCGCCAATGCGCTCCTCACGTTCTCAAAGAAGCGCACACGACGTGCTGCTCCGCTACTCAAAGTATTGTGGACACTCGGGCGTCCACGAACCACTCACCAGATGTCCACGCTGGCAAGATTGGTGACGTGGGCCTTGTCGCCTGTTGCAACGAGATGGTAACCGACCTCGGGTACCTTGAACGCGTACATACCGGCGGCGTCCGTCTTTCCTTTCGCCAGCACCCTGTAGTCGGTGGTCGCAAGCAATTGTATCTCGACGTCTCGTGCGAGTTCACCATCGCTGGTGATTGTCCGGCACACAACGTCCTCGGTGGTGATCTTTTTGCACTGGAGACGCAAGGTATGCGCATCCGCCCCCGTCGATAGTCCCAATACCGCAGCGATCATTACAAATCCGAAAGTCTTGCTCATTAGTCTCTCCATTTTGCGACTGAACTACATGGTCCCTCGAGAAACATCCTGCATCGCCAGCTTGTCTTCATTGATCAAAGTCAACCCAAATACAGATGAAGGCTATTTCGTTTTCATGGCTGCGCGCCGAGTGGCGACGCGCGAGAGCGGAGGATGGTTGCATCCAACCCCGTAATCCAGCCGCTGCGAGCGGCCTCGGTCGGCTTGGCAGTTCATTCTTGGTGGAGCAACAGGTCCAGCAGCGGCCCCAACCACGCAGCGAGCCACGATGATGCATGTTCAATCGGAATCCTTCGCATAAAAGCCGTTGCATCCTCAATATGGCTCGTCGAATCGTCGAGCGGTCCACCACTGCCAAACGGCCGAATTTCAACGAGCCGGGCCTCGTGACATTCCTGCTTGATCCTCATGCCAAGATGACGAACATGAATCTAACGCGCATCGAGGCCAATGATATCGCCGCCTACATCGAAACGCTCCGTTAGCTCCGGTGCTGGGACACTCAGTACCGTTTGCCAGTCAGACATGGCCGGTGCGCCAGGCGAAGATCGGCGAAGGCAATATCTTGACCCCCGCCGAAGGGAGTCCTGTACATCCGCACCAGCGAAAACCAAAGCGGCTGCTGTTCACGGGTGTGCGGTATAAGAGGGATGCTCCCAGATCATTCCGGAGTGGCACGATCAGGCAACCCCCGCCCATCTCTCCGCCGTGGCTGAACATTCAGCGATCGGCTAGGCCCTCAACCGCTCAAACGCCACAGTACAGCAGCGAGCAGAAGTGCAGGCTCACGGTTCTTCCGTCCCGGCTGTGATCTCCCCGGCCACGATGTCTCCTCTGGGCGATACCACCTCGCGGCCAACGCGGTCGCGCACCACGGCATTCACTCGCGCAGCGATCTGCGGCTCCTGTTCCATGAGTGCATGAAAATCGGTGGCGTCGAGCACAAGCAGGTTGGTTCTGGTGATAGCCGTCACGCTGGCGGAGCGTCGCGCCCGCCGCAGCACCGCGATCTCGCCGAAAAAATGGCCGACGCCGAGCCGGATGTGCTTGCCATTGAGATCGATGCCGACCTCGCCGCGGGCGATGAAATACATCGAGTGAGCGCGGTCGCCGCGGCGCACGATGAGTTCGCCAGCCTCAACTGTCTGTGCTCGCAACAGCCGCGTGATGTCAGCGATTGCCGCCGCGTCGAGCCCAGAGAATAGCGGCACCCGTGCGACCATTCCCCAAGTCACCACGAAATCGCGACGGTGGATCTGCTCTGAAAAGGCGGTCGCGACAAT
>JASHYD010000334.1 GCA_030043175.1 Xanthobacteraceae bacterium
GTCGAGCACCAGCCGGCCCTGGAATTGGCCGCCGATGCAAGCGAGCGCCGCCGCCGCGAGCACGCCTTCGGGCGCGCCGCCGATCCCCAGATAGATATCTATGCCGGTCGACTCCGGATCGGCTGTGTGGATGACCCCGGCGACGTCGCCGTCGGTGATGAGCCGCACCGAGGCGCCCACCTTGCGCACGGCCGCAATGAGGTCGGCATGGCGGGGCCGGTCAAGAATGAGCGCGGTGATGTCGTTGGGCTTGACGGCTTTGGCCTTGGCGAGCGCGCGGATGTTCTCCTCCGCGGGCGCATCGAGATCAACAATCCCTTTCTGATAGCCGGGACCGATGGCGATCTTTTCCATGTAAACGTCGGGGGCGTTGAGCAGCGTGCCCCCTTCCGCCATGGCCATGGTGGCGATCGCTCCCGGCATGTCCTTGGCGCATAAGGTGGTGCCTTCCAATGGATCGACCGCGATATCGACGCAGGGACCTTGCCCCGCTCCGACCTTTTCGCCGATGAACAGCATTGGCGCCTCGTCGCGCTCGCCCTCCCCGATGACGATGGTGCCGACGATCGCCAGATTGTTCATCTCCCGGCGCATGGCATCGACCGCTGCCTGGTCTGCAGCCTTTTCATTACCGCTACCGCGCAATTTCGCCGCCGCCACGGCTGCACGTTCCGTCACCCGAGCAATTTCCAGCGACAGAATCCGATCGAGCGGAAGGCTCGATCTCACCAGGCCCGACGACATGCGCAGCTCCTTAATCCTGACAACACAAATCAATTTTTCTCGATGCGGATGACCTGCGGCTGCCCGGCGATGACGCCCTGACCCTTGATGGCGTTCAATGCGCGGCGTACCGCATCCTCGGTGGTGGCATAGGTGATGAGAATGACCGGCACCGGCATCGCCGGACTTGTCGGGTCATCGCCGCCGTGGGGCCGACCGCCCGGGTGTCGTTGCACGATCGATTCCAGCGAGATGTTCTCATCCGCCAGGTGCTTCGCAATGGTCGCGAAAGTGCCGGGCCGGTCAAGGGCAAGCAGGCGAATGTAGTAGCCGCCTTCGTGGCGCTGCATCGGCGCCTGGCGGCATTCGCCGAGATGGCATACCGGGCGGCCAAAGGTTGCCGTGCGCACGCCGCGTGCGATGTCGCAGAGATCGGCGACGACCGATGACGCCGTAGCGGCTCCGCCGGCGCCCGGCCCGACCAGTGTGATCGGCTCAATGCCGTCGGCGTCGAGCGAGGCGGCGTTGGTCACGCCCATGACCTGGGCGATGGCGGTCTCTTTCGGCACCATAGTGGGGTGAACCCGTTGCTCGATGCCCTGTGAGGTACGCACCGCGACACCGAGCAGCTTAACCCGATAGCCGAGTGCATCGGCAGCGTCGAGGTCTTCGGGCGTGAGGGAGGAAATGCCCTCAACGTACACGGCATCCGGATTGGCACGAATGCCGAATGCGAGGCTCGCGATGAGCGCAAGCTTCTGGGCGGTATCGAAGCCGTCGACATCGAACGTCGGATCCGCCTCCGCATAGCCGAGGCGCTGCGCGTCCTTGAGGCATTCGGCGAACGAGAGCTTTTCCTGCTCCATCCGGGTGAGAATGTAGTTGCAAGTGCCGTTGAGGATGCCGTAGACGCGCGCGAAGGAATTGCCGGATACCCCCTCGCGCAGCGTTTTCACGATCGGAATGGCGCCGCCGATCGCGGCCTCGAAATTTAGCGCGACCCCATGCTTCTCGGCGAGTACCGCAAGCTCGACGCCGTGCTTGGCGAGCAACGCCTTGTTGGCCGTAACCACAGCTTTTCCAGCGCCCAGCGCCGTCTTAACAGCAAGCTTGGCTGGATCACCCTCGCCGCCGATCAGTTCAATGAAAGCCTCAATCTCTTGGTCGGCAGCAAGCGTTGCCGCGTCGGAGACCCAGCGTGGCTGAGCTTGGCCAAGGTCGCGCTTCTTGTCGGGCCTTCGCGCCGTCACCGCAACGATCTCGATGCCGCGTCCGCACCGGGCCGCAATCAGATCGCGTTGCTGCGCGATGAGGCGCACGACCGCAGAACCCACCGTGCCAAGCCCGGCAAGACCGGCTTTCAGAGGCGCAACCATCTAGTCAAGACACCTTGAGCCAGCATCGCGGACCGCTCATCGCCGCCGCGCAAGAGGGACGATGTTGTGCAACTTTTCGGCTCCGGTTTCAAGGAACCGACGCAGGTTGCGGGCGGCCTGGCGGATGCGCTGTTCATTCTCGACCAGAGCGATTCGTACAAAGCCCTCGCCGTGCTCACCAAACCCGATGCCCGGCGAAACCGCGATCTCTGCCTTTTCGATCAACAAAGTGGAGAACTCGACGGTATCGAGAGTGCGGAACGCTTCGGGGAGCGGCGCCCACGCAAACATCGATGCGCGCGGCGGCGGGATATTCCAGCCGGCCCGGCCAAAGCTTTCGACCAGCACGTCGCGCCGGCGCCTGTAGGTCTCGCGCATCTCGCAAATGCAGTGGTCGGGTCCGTTCAAAGCTGCGGTGGCGGCAACCTGAACCGGCGTGAAGGCACCGTAGTCGAGATAGGATTTGACTCGGGCGAGCGCCGCGATGATCCGCTCATTGCCGACCGCAAAGCCGATCCGCCAGCCCGGCATCGAATAGGTCTTCGACATCGAAGTGAACTCGACCGCCACATCCATCGCGCCGGGCACCTGCAAAATGGAGGGCGGAGGATTGTTATCGAAATAGACTTCCGCATAGGCAAGATCGGACAGCACGATCAGGCTATGCCTTTTAGCAAACGCAATAACCTCCCGATAGAAGTCGAGATCGGCAACCGCGGCAGTCGGGTTCGCCGGGTAGCACACGACGAGCGCCAGTGGCTTAGGGATGGAGTGCATGCAGGCGCGTTCCAGCGCCTCGAAGAACGTCGGCGTCGGGTCGGAAGGCGCCGAGCGAATCACCCCGCCTGCCATCAGAAAACCGAATGCATGTATAGGATAGCTCGGGTTGGGCACGAGAACGACGTCGCCCGGGGCTGTAATCGCCTGGGCCACGTTGGCAAAGCCTTCCTTCGAACCCAAGGTGGTGACGATCTGCGTGTCGGGATTGAGCTTCACGCCGAAGCGGCGCGCGTAGTAGCCCGCCTGCGCGCGGCGCAGCCCCGGGATACCCTTGGAGGCCGAGTAACGGTCGGTGCGGGGTCGGCCGACGGTTTCTTTGAGCTTGTCGATGACGTGGGCCGGAGCAGCCAGATCCGGATTACCCATGCCCAGATCGACGATGTCGGCCCCGGCATTGCGCGCGGCCGCTTTGGCCCGATTCACCTGCTCGAAAACATAGGGCGGCAAGCGCCGGATGCGGTGAAATTCTTCCACGTTCCCAATCTCCTGCCTGCAACGCCCAGACGGGCTTGGTGGCGGCCAATCATCCTCGCCGGGTTGCTTGCCTTGCCCCTTGCCTTCGCGGGTGACCGCGGGAGGTAGGCGGATGCGGCGGCAGAACCGACCTGGTGATCGCCGGGACAAGCCTTAAAGAGCCAACCAAATCCCCCCCTCCACACGGCGAAGGACCGTGAATGGACGACCGGCACGAGTTTTGCCCGTCTTACTAACGCCCGACAGCCTGCCCCGGCCCAACCGTCCCGCGCCGGACGGGTGGGAAGCGAAACCATCGACTGTCGGATACCAGGTTTAACAATCCGTTTGCCTTGCACTCAGCTTACGAACGGGGCAGGTGAGCGAAGGCCACCATACCGGCGCCAGTGCGGGCTTTTAGCACGGGATCAGCAATGCGCAGCAGGAAATTGCTTTCAGTCTCGCCAGCGCCGGTTATTCCGGCAGGCCCGTCGCTTTCGCCCGACGCGCCTGCTCGGCGCGCATGGCAGCAAGTTCCGCCTCCACTTTCTTTCTTTCTTCCTCGGTCAACACGGCGGCGTTGCGCGGCGGCGGCATGTCGTGAACGGCAGGATATTCGGGGGCGACGTCCGGACGCGACGGCGTCCCGGTCGGCAGGCCACCGAACTGTTTCGGCATCTCGGACAACGCCGTGGAACACGCAACCAGAACGAGGGAACTCGCGCAAACCAGCCCCAGCCGAACGACAGGAACCCCGGACCGGCGAATTTTCGAGGTGGACTTCTGCAATTTGAGCACGACATGTCGTCCGGATTGAGCAAAATCGATACAAGGCAAGTCGATGTTAGGGTAGCGACAGCGTATTATCCAGCCATATATCCAACGTATCCAACTCATGGAAGACAGATTCAGGATGGCTCGGTCGCCTGTCCCTCGCAACAAACCTGGCCCGCGCCGGCGTAAGGCGAAGGCCGTTTCGGCGCCGAGCGCTGTGGGCATACAGCGGACGGCGCCAGCCGCCACCGTGCCCCCTTCCCCTGCCCGGCTGTCCCCGCCTGCGGGCGAGGGTGCGCCGGCAGCAACCGTGGATACCAAAGCCGGCCATATCGAGCCAGGGGTACAGCAACCGCTCAGCGACCCTCCTGCGTCATCGAATCCCAAAATCGAACTGCAGCCGGAGGCTGCGACGGGCTATCCCTACCACTTCGACGTGGAAGCCATGACCAAGAACGTGGTCCGGCTGATGGAAGAAAGTGGGCACGCGGCTGCGGCCTATCTAAGGCCACGTGAGAATGGCGCCCGAAAGACAGACTATTCCGACGAGACAACCGACGCTGTCAGGACCCTCGGTCAAGTCGCCGAATACTGGTACGCCGACCCGCAACGCACGGTGCGGATGCAGACCCGACTGGGCAAGAGCTTCCTCGATCTCTTTGCCTATGCGTCTCGACGGCTCGCCGGCGAGCTCGCCGACCCGGTTGTCAAACCCGATCCGCGCGACAAACGCTTCAGCGATCCGGAATGGTCGTCGAACCAATATTTCGACTTCCTCAAGCAGGCTTACCTGTTGCTGACAGACTGGGCGAAGTACCTCGTCGACCAAGCCGACGAGCTCGACCCGGCGGTGCGCCAGAAGGCGGAATTTTACACCCGCCAGATGGTGAACGCGCTCGCACCGTCGAATTTCGTCCTCACCAATCCGGAATTGCTGCGCACGACCATGAGCTCAAGCGCCGAGAATCTGGTGCGCGGAACCCAGATGCTTGCTGAGGATATCGAGGCGGGCGGTGGTGAACTGAAGATCCGCCAGTCCGATATGTCGAAATTCGAGGTGGGACGTAACCTCGCGATTACGCCCGGCAAGATCATCTATCAGAACGCCCTGATGCAGCTCATCCAGTACGCGCCGTCGACCGAACGCGTGTTGAAGCGGCCGCTGCTTATCGTGCCGCCTTGGATCAACAAATATTATGTGCTCGATCTGACACCGGAAAAGTCCTTCATCCAATGGTGCGTAGACCAAGGGCTGACGGTGTTCGTGATTTCTTGGGTCAACCCTGACGAGAGACTGGTCCACAGGGACTTTGCCGACTACATGCGCGAGGGTCCGCTCGAAGCGCTCGACGTCGTCACCAGGATCACCGGCAGCGACAAGGTCAGCACGATCGGCTATTGCGTGGGCGGCACGCTGCTCGCCATCGCGTTGGCCTACCTGGCCGGAAAGCAGGACCACCGGGTTACGTCTGCGACCTTCCTCACCACGCAAGTCGACTTTACCCATGCGGGCGACCTGAAGGTATTCGCCGCGACCGAGGAGCAGGTCGCTGCCGTCGAACGTCAAATGTCGGAGCGCGGCTATCTTGAAGGTTCCAAGATGGCGACCGCCTTCAACCTGTTGCGATCCAACGAACTGATCTGGCCCTACGTCATCAACAACTATCTGAAGGGCGAAGCGCCGTTCGCCTTTGACCTTTTGTATTGGAATGCCGACGCCACGCGAATGCCGGCGGCCAATCATTCGTACTATCTTCGCAACTGCTATTTGCACAATAACATCACGAAGAGCAAACTCACAATCGACAATGTCAGAATCGATCTCAAACAGATCAGGATCCCGATCTACAATCTTGCCACCCGCGAGGACCATATCGCGCCGGCTAAATCGGTCTATCTCGGCTCAACGTTCTTCGGCGGGCCGATGCGATATGTACTGTCGGGGTCGGGCCACATTGCCGGCGTTGTCAATCCACCCTCGCGAACAAAGTATCAGTACTGGACGGGCGACGCGCCGCGCGGCGACGACCTCGAGGAATGGCTGCGCACCGCGACCGAACACCGCGGATCGTGGTGGCCCGACTGGTTCGCCTGGCTCAAGGCGCAAGACGCCGAGGAGACCGCCGCGCGTCCACCTGGCGGAGCCGGGTTTGCGCCGATCGAAGACGCGCCGGGAAGCTATGTGAGGGTGCGAAGTTAACGCTCAATCAATGCCCGTCTTGATCGGCCCATCTGGCGATCTCGGCTCGGGAGCTCAGTGCCGCCTGCATTTCGCCGCCCCAAGGGTTTCCGACGGCAGTTCTCCGAATGCAAGGCGATAATCGCGGGCAAAATGACCCGCATTGAGAAAGCCGCACGCGAATGCCGTGGACACGACCGTGGTCGCGCCGTCGGGCTGTTGGAGCATCTGACGGGCGTGCTGCAGCCGGACGCTCTTGACGAATGCCATCGGGGAGCAGCTGCGCGAGTCCCTGAATGCCTTGAATATGCTGCGCGCGCTCGCGCCGGCCGCGGCGGCCAGCGCTTCAACCGTGATCGGGCGGTTCCAATTGGCAGTGACGTATTCCTCGACCCGGCGGACTTGCCACGGGGCGGGACGCGGCTGCTCGCGCTCGAGGGCATCGCTGAAATTATGCTTGTTGGCGGTCAGGAAGGCTATCAGCAGCATCTGCTCGAATTCGGCGAGAGCCGCGGCCGGCACTTTTCCACCGTCACGATCGAGTTCGCTCACCATGAATCCGAGCATCCGCCGCAGGCGCTGGAGCGCCGGGATATCGAAGCTCGAACGATGGGCGAATTCGATGTTTCGGGTGATTGGAATTCCGATCGCCGCGCCGAGCTTTGCCTGCAATGCCGAAGCCTCGACCCGGAAAATGAAGGACTCGAAGCCAGCCTGCTGCTCGTGCGTCATCTCTACGCCCGCCGGAATGACACAGGCCTCGTCCTGGCTGACATTGAACTGGCGACCGGCGAATGCCGTCCGCCCCGCTTTGTGCAGAGCGAACTGCTGCTTGATGATCGGCACAGCCGGAAAGCGGAC
>JASHYD010000335.1 GCA_030043175.1 Xanthobacteraceae bacterium
GTGCCGCTTGGCGTGGTAACCAACTGTTCCGAAGAGCTGGGACGAATTGCTGCGGATTGCGTTGGCGTTCCCTTTACTGTGTTGGTGACGGCTGAGCGCGCAGGCTATTACAAACCTCAACCGCGACCTTACCGGTTGGCGCTTGAAGAGCTTCAAGTCGAACCGCATCGCTGCCTGTTTGTGGCTGGTTCTGCCTACGATCTTTTTGGTACCGCAAAGGTCGGCCTGCCAACGTGGTGGCACAACAGGGCCAATATGAGTGTTCCTGAAAATGCGCCCGCTCCGTTAGTCTGCCGCAGTGAACTCGCCACGCTTCCCGATTACGTTCTTTAGCATCGGTTATCTCCATGTGACCGACGCACAACGTCGTGCCGCCTTGTGGGAGCTACCCAGCAGTATAGATGACCATCAAGGGTTACCCGTAGGAACACAGATGAAGCATATTGGGATCATCGGTGCGGGCTATGTCGGCGAGGCGCTGGCGACCCGACTTGTCGAGGCCGGATATCTATGTCAGGAGCTCTGAGGCTACACGCTTCTTCTAAGATCAGAAGCTTTCCGAAATTGAAGAGGGTTCTGCGATGGGATGGTACGGACTATGCCGGGTATGTTCCGATAGTCCGAGCACAATGAAACAGGGCAAGCACGTGTGCGATCTTGAGGAAGCGCTCGCTGGGGCACATGCGAATACGAAGTGGTGAACCGGTCCAGGTCTCGGTCGGCAACGCCTCGCAGCGCTCCCATTGAGTTCCGGGGAGGAGCCATACCGGTCGGATGGGGCTGGTCACACCTGCCGCCCCATCCACCACACGCTTTGGGGTGGGCAGTCCAGCGGTTGCGCCATGCTTGGCGGCCTGCCGGGTATATTCGGCATAATACTCCTCGCGCTCGAGGCGCTCGGCATCCTCCAGCGCAGGCCCTGTTCGAATTCGGGGGTGACCTGGAGCCAATCGGCGAGCTCGGGGCAAGCGCAAGGCCTGTCGTTCCCGCGCGACCTTTTCCACATCGGAGGCGCCAGAGCCTTGCAGGCGGCCGCGGCTGCTGAATAATGCGCGGCATGCACATGCCGAGCTTTCAGTCCATCTGGACCAAATTCTCAGAAAGAACCTTTTCCACGATCAACAGCGTGGAGATTAAGCGCGCCGTCTTTTTTGTGTATTTCTATCCCGGCTGCGGCATCATCCTCGGCGGGCTTGCCATGCTCATCGCGTGGTACGGTTTCCAGGGCATGATCGGCGGCATGTTTGCCATCTGCATGCTTACCTCTGGTCGCTGCGTTGGGCGCCAGTGGGCGGCGGTGCGGACCCAGAGATGTGCGAATGGATGGGCGTGCCGCCACCCCGCAAGCCACTGGCGCCGCCATCAGGCACACCGCAGATCGGTCGGGCAAGCACGGCTGCCACGTCGAGCCGTCCGGGACCTGTCGCGCGCCGACAGACGCAGGATGGAGCCGGAAGGCAGAGTACGTCGGCCGGCCGCGCTATGATCCCCGGCGTGCCGTTTGCCGGCCGGCTGTTGGCCGTGATCTGCAGGGCAACGTCGAAGGCCGTACCGCTGAGCCCGAGAGCGGATATTGAGCACGCTCGCCGGCAATCAGATGACCCGGGGAATCGCGCGCGCGATCGCTGGCGCTGAGCCGTTTGGCGACTACCCGGTCAAGTACGCTGGCGCCCCCTGGACTATCTGCAACCGCGGCCATCTTCGAGTTCATTGACAGGCGGCATGCCCAATCGCAAGCTTGCTGTCAGTGTCTTTGGCGGTGGGTATCAATTGCGCCAAAAGACCAGCGGAGTTCCCACCATGAAGCGATCCATCTTGCTCGCCGTCGTTTGCGCGTCCGCGCTCATCGCGGCCCCCGTGGTCTCGGCCAAGACCCTGGTTTTCTGCTCTGAAGGCAGCCCGGAAAACTTTTACCCGGGCGTCAACACGACGGGCACGTCGTTCGACGGCAATGAGCCGATCTATGACCGCATCGTCGAGTTCGAACGCGGCGGGACCAAGGTGGTGCCCGGTCTGGCCAAGAATTGGACTATCTCGCAGGACGGCAAGGTCTACACCTTCGACCTACGACACGGCGTGAAGTGGCACTCGACCTCCCGCTCGTTCAAGCCGACCCGCGATTTCAACGCTGACGACATCCTATTCTCGATCGAGCGGCAGTGGAAGAAAGAGCACCCGTACTTCAAGGTGACGAGCGCGAACCACTCCTACTTCGCCGACATGGGCATGCCGAAGCTCTTGAAGTCGGTTGAGAAGGTCGACGATTACACGGTGAAGATCACGCTCAATCAACCTGAGGCGCCGTTCCTCTCCGACCTCGCCATGCCGTTTGCCGCGATCCAGTCGAAGGAATATGCTGACGCCATGCTCAAGGCCGGCACGCCCGAGAAGATTGATCAAGAACCGATCGGGACTGGTCCATTCTATCTGGTGCAGTACCAGAAGGACGCGGTCATTCGTTACAAGGCGTTTCCCGAATTTTGGGGCGGCAAAGCCAAGATCGACGATCTCATCTACTCGATCACGCCGGACGCGTCCGTTCGCTGGGCGAAGCTCCAGAAGAACGAGTGTCACGTGATGCCATATCCGAACCCGGCTGACCTCGATGCTATGAAGAAGGACCCAAACGTGCAGATCATGGAGCAGGCGGGTCTCAATGTCGGTTATCTGGCGTTTCAGACCACGAAGAAGCCCTTCGACGACGTGCGCGTCCGCAAGGCGATTAGCATGGCGATCGACAAGAAGGCAATCATCGATGCCGTCTATCTATCGTCGGGTATCGCAGCGAAGAACCCGATCCCGCCCTCGCTGTGGTCCTATAATGACGCCGTGAAGGACGATCTGTTCGATCCGCCGGCGGCCAAAAAGCTGCTCGCCGAGGCTGGCTTCCCAAACGGCATGGAGACAGACCTGTGGGCCATGCCAGTGCAGCGGCCCTACAACCCAAACGCCAAGCGCGTCGCCGAACTGATGCAAGCCGACCTCGCCAAAATCGGCGTGAAGGCCCAGATCAAATCGTTCGAGTGGGGCGAGTATCGCAAACGCCTGGAGGCGGGCGAGCATCAGATGGGCATGCTCGGCTGGACCGGTGATAACGGCGATCCGGACAACTTCCTGCACACCCTCCTCGGCTGCGACTCGGCGAAGTCGGCCTCAGGCTCCAACATTGCGAAGTTCTGCTACAAGCCGTTCGACGATCTTGTTGTGAGGGCGAAAACGGTGTCGGATCAGGCCGAACGCACTAAGCTCTACGAGCAAGCGCAGGTGATTTTCAAGGAGCAAGCGCCCTGGTTCACCATCGCGCATGCGGTGCAGTTGAAACCGATGCGCAAGAGCGTGATCGACTTCAAGCTTTCGCCATTCGGTCGCCATATTTTCTATGGTGTCGACATCAAAGAGTAAATGCGACCGAGATCGAACGGCTCCAGCCGCTCGGTCCCTACTTCTTCGGCTCCCTCTTGACAGCAGCGACGTCGTGCTCCGGTTCATTCTTACGCGCGCCAGTCTCGTGGTTCCGACCTTCATCGGGATCACGCTGCTCGTATTCGTGCTTATCCGTCTCATCCCTGGCGATCCAATCGAGACGATGGCAGGCGAGCGCGGGATCGATCCGGTCCGGCACGAGCAACTGCGTAAGGAATACGGCTTCGACCAGCCGGTGCTGGTTCAGTACGGGTACTATCTGGCGCGGCTGGTGCGCGGCGACCTCGGACGCTCGATGGTCACCCATGAGCGGGTGATCTCGGAATTCAGCACGCTTTTTCCTGCGACGGTGGAGCTCGGCGTCTGCGCGATTCTCTTCGCACTCTGCTTCGGGTTGCCGGCTGGCATCGTTGCGGCGGTCAGGCGCAACTCGATCTTCGATCATGGCGTGATGGTCGTTTCCCTCACCGGCTATTCGATGCCGATTTTCTGGTGGGGCCTGCTGCTGATCCTGCTCTTCTCGGTGCAGCTTGGGCTGACCCCGGTTTCGGGCCGTATTGCCGTGCAGTACTTCATCGAGCCAATAACGGGATTTCTACTCATCGATACGATCATCGTCGGAGAGTGGAGCGCATTCGGCTCTGCGCTTTCGCATCTCATCTTGCCGATGATCGTGCTCGGCACAGTGCCGCTTGCCGTCATCGCGCGCATGACGCGCTCTGCGATGCTCGAAGTGCTTGGTGAGGACTACATCCGCACCGCCAGGGCGAAGGGCCTGCCGACCTTCCGCGTCATCGCGATCCATGCCCTACGCAACGCGCTGATACCGGTCGTGACCGTGATCGGCTTGCAGGTCGGGGTGCTCTTCACCGGCGCGATCCTCACCGAAACGATTTTCTCCTGGCCTGGCGTCGGTAAATGGCTGATCGAAGGGATCAATCGGCGCGACTATCCCGTACTCCAGGGCGGCACGCTGATGATCGGCGCGATCGTGATGATCGTGAACCTGCTGGTCGATGTTGCCTACGGACTGATCAATCCGCGCATCCGGCACACACGATGATCGCCGAAGTCCCCAAAACACCGACGGTCCGAACGCATACCAGAATGCGCCCGCATCCGCTTGCCGAGTTCTGGTTTCATTTCACCGGCAACGCCGGCGCAGTCGCGGGCCTTTTCGTCATCGTCGCCCTTATCCTGACGGCGATGTTCGCCGACCTGATCGCACCGCATTCACCCGTGCTCACCAACAATGAGGTCTTCCTCAAGCCGCCGTTCTGGCAGGAAGGCGGTTCGCTCACTTATCCGCTTGGCACCGATGCGATTGGCCGCGATATTCTATCCCGGCTGATCCACGGGACGCGGTTGTCCCTGTTGATCGGCATCGCCGTCGTGGCGCTATCGGTCGCAGTCGGAACGATCCTCGGGCTCGTCGCGGGATTTTCCCGCGGCGTCACAGACATCACTATCATGCGGCTCATGGACATCACGCTGACGCTTCCCAGCTTACTCCTCGCAATCGTCATCGTCGCGATCCTTGGGCCCGCACTGATGAATGCGATGCTGGCGGTCGCGATCGTTTTGCTGCCTCACTACGTGCGCATCGCGCGCGCCTCAGTGATTTCCGAGATCTCGAAAGACTATGTCGCGGCCGCCAAGGTCGCGGGCGCCGGGCGCCTGCGGCTCATGTTCAAGGAGGTGCTACCGAACTGCGCCGCGCCGCTGATCGTGCAGGCGACGCTCGGCATCTCGACCGCCATCCTCGATGCGGCAGCGCTGGGCTTTCTCGGCCTTGGCGCTCAGCCGCCTCTGCCCGAATGGGGCACGATGCTGGCTGACGCGCGCGAATTCGTCTTGCGCGCCTGGTGGGTTGTGACGCTGCCCGGCATCGCGATTCTCGTCACTGTGCTGGCTTTCAATCTGATGGGCGATGGGCTGCGCGACGCCCTTGATCCCAAGCTCAAGGGTTGACCACCGTGCCGCTGCTCGAAGTTGAAAACCTATCGGTGACGTTTCCGTCACACGGCGGTGTGCTGCACGCGGTCGATCGCTTCAGCGTGAGACTCGACAGGGGAGAAGTCCTGGGCATCGTCGGGGAGTCCGGCTCCGGCAAGAGCGTCAGCATGCTGGCGGTGATGGGACTGGTGCCGTTTCCCGGCCGCGTAACGGCCGACAAGCTGTTGTTCGAGGAACGCGATCTGCTGAACCTTTCCGACTCTCAGCGCCGCGCGCTGAACGGCAAGGACGTCGCGATGATTTTCCAGGAGCCCACAACGTCGCTCAATCCGTCGTTCACCATCGGCTTCCAGCTCATGGAGACACTGCAGTTCCATGAGGGCTTGAACCTGAAGGCGGCGCGGCGCCGCACGATCGAACTGCTGGAGCAGGTCGGCATTCCGGACCCACAGAGCCGGCTGTCGGCCTATCCGCATCAGATGTCGGGCGGCATGAATCAACGCGTGATGATCGCGATGGCGATCGCCTGCAATCCAAAGCTCCTGATCGCTGACGAGCCGACGACCGCGCTTGACGCGACCATCCAAGCACAAATCCTAGATCTGTTGCTGTCGCTCCAGCGCGACCACGGCATGGCGCTCATCCTGGTCACCCACAATATGGGCGTGGTCTCGGACATGACCGAGCGCGTTGCCGTGATGTACGCGGGTCAGATCATGGAGGAGCGCTCGACCGAGACGCTGTTCGCCGCGGCGCAGCACCCCTATACGGCAGCCCTGCTCGCGGCACGCCCCGAAGCAAGCGATGGCGGGAGGCTCGCGACCATTCCGGGCGTGGTGCCGGGCCCCGATGACCGCCCGCGCGGCTGCCTGTTCAGCCCGCGTTGCGCATACGCGACGCCGCTTAGCGAGGAATTCCGCCCGGACTTGCGCCCGTGGATGGGTGGCCTGGTCCGATGCCACTATCCGCTGGGTGACCCGACGCGCGACGAACGCACCGCCGCCGACAGGCACGTGGAGTCGATCTCCCTGAAAGCACCCGAGGCGAAGCCATGACGGCGCTCGTCGTCGCGCAGAACCTCAAACAGACCTACCGGGTCAACCGCGGATGGCTCACCGCGCCCGCGCAACTGCACGCGGTCGGCGGCGTGTCATTCGAGTTGGCTGCAGGGCGCACCCTCGCGGTGGTCGGCGAGTCGGGGTGCGGTAAGTCGACGCTGGCCCGCATGGTCACGTTGATCGAAAAGCCGACTACCGGCACGCTGACGCTCAATGGCGTCAATGCGGTCGATCCTCCGGCAAGTGCAGTGAAATCGTTGCGCTGCACCGTACAGATCGTGTTTCAGAACCCTTACGGCTCGCTCAATCCGCGCAAGCGGATTAGCACCATTCTGGAAGAGCCGCTGGTCATCAATACCGACCTGCCGAAAGCGGAGCGCCGCGCCCGCGCGCTCGAAATGATGGTCAAGGTCGGTTTGCGTCCGGAGCAGTCGGGGCGCTATCCGCATATGTTCTCTGGTGGCCAACGCCAGCGCATCGCGATCGCGCGCGCGCTGATGTTGCGGCCGAAGCTGCTGGTGGCGGACGAGCCGGTCTCCGCGCTGGACATGTCGGTGCAGGCCCAGGTGCTAAACCTGCTGGTGGATCTCCAGCACGACATGGAGCTCGCTTACCTGTTCATCTCGCACGATCTTGGCGTGGCACGTCATATTGCCCATGACGTGATGATCATGTACCTCGGCATCGCGGTCGAGCACGGCCCGAAGGAGCGCATTTTCACGCGGCCCCTGCACCCCTATACGCAGGCGCTGCTGCTAGCGATGCCCGGCATGGGCCGCGCGCGCAAACGGGTCGTCCCGAAGGGCGAACTTCCCTCGCCACTAGATCCGCCCAAAGGATGCATGTTCTCAACCCGCTGCCCTTATGTGACGGATCGCTGCCGCACTGACCGCCCGCCGCTGCGCCCGCTCGATAATCGGCTTGTCGCGTGTCACCATGCCGAGCAGTTTCTGCATATGCAGGCCACTTGAGCACTTTCGTCGTTCAATCAGGCCAGGGCAATGGATTTCGAGTTCAAGCGGGAATGGTCGCTCAAGGACCGGACGATTGTGGAGCAATCGGAATTGCGATCGACGCACGTTGGCGCTACCTGCAGCCCTGAGGTGGTCAGAGCAGTGGCCAACGCTGTCGATGAAATCAGGAATGCGGTCGCGCCGCTGCTGCAATTTGAGCGGCGGGATATCAGCCAGCCGTAGCACCACAACCCTTAGGTCCTGTGGACATTCACTTCAGCCAGATCCTTGTGGCGACCAGGAATAGCACGGCCGCAAACGACACGATGGTTTTCTCATAACGTGTGGCGATGCGGCGATAATGCTTGATTTTGTTAATGAACCGCTCGACCAAGTTGCGCTCTTTGTAGAGGTCCTTGTCGTACGGGATAGCCTGCGAGCGGGAGCGGTTCGATGGAATAACTGCCTGAGCGCCTGT
>JASHYD010000336.1 GCA_030043175.1 Xanthobacteraceae bacterium
AGCTCGACCGGTTCGGGCGGACACTGAAACCGCTGCGGGCGCTCGCGCCTGGCGCAATCGGATACGGCCTCGCATCGGCGATTGCGGGGCCGTTTTCGCATCTGAAAGCTCTGCTTTCCGTGGAGCTGACCATGACGCGCCGCGTCGGTCAGGAAAATAACATTTAGAAATAAGGTTACGCCTGTGGGGCGCCTGCCGATTTGCCCGGGCAAAGCTCGAGCGTCAAACACCACCATAAGGTGTACCTGACGCGCTTAGAACGTGAGAAATCCCCAAAAAGTCTTACCGGATATACTTTTCCGTCTTCCCCGAATCGCGCTTTTCCGACCGTAGTGGGCATGCCTCGGCGGATCAGGACATCCAACGAGGGGCGGGTTGTTTCGACTGCAAAGGCAGACCATCCAAAATCCGGCAACTCGTAACAGGAGCGAAACTCTCGCGGGACTTGTCCCGGCGATCTCGACCATCAGGGCACAGTGCCCATTGGGGGGCCGGGACAAGCTCGATAGGCGCAAAGTCAAGCCGCGTGGAATCCCTTGCAATCCGGAATCGGCCCGCGCCGATTGCCTTTGTTGAGGGCCGAAGCTCCCCGATCCTCCCGGTAGGGGGGAAGGACCGGGTTCGGCGGGAGCAGGGCATGGCGCCTGTTGGGGGCGCGATGCTGCTCCTCTGCCCACCTTGGGGAGCACGCCGACCCTCCCCCCCCCTGCCGGAGAAGGGCGCTGCATCCAATGCGATTGCCTCGCCTTTGCGAGGAGGGGAGGAGTTCGCGGCATTCTCAAGCGTTAACTGAGCGCCTGTGATGAAGATAACCCCCAGCCACAACGGCCAGGTGGGAACCGCCATGAGTTTTGTCCCTCTTGCGGCACGCCGCTCCAGCGGGATGGAAAGTCATGAAGAAAATTGCGTGCGCCGCGGCGCTCGTTCTGGCCTGCGTACCCGTTTCGGGGCTGGCCGAAGATGTAAAGCCAGACATCAAGGCATCACAGGTGAAGAGGCCGCAGACGAAGAAGGCAGAAGGGGAGAAAGCAAGGCCTGACGAGACGAAGGAGAAGAGGCCGGAGACGAAAACGACGGGAGCGAAATCGCCGTGGGATACCTCCTTCGGTGCGGCCGTGATGTCGGACTATATTTTCCGCGGCATTACCCAATCCAACCACCGTCCGTCGGTCGCGTCATATTTTGAGCCGCGGTATAATTTCGACAACAGTCTGCAGGCCTATTTGGGCCTGTCCGGCGAGACCCTCTCGTACCCCAACCGCGCCCCCTCCGAGATCGACTTCTACGGCGGCGCCCGGCGGGCCTTCGGCAACCTCGCCCTCGATTTTGGTGCTTGGTACTACTGGTATACGGACGGAGAATGCTTCCACGATTTCATCGAGGATTGTTCGCGCAGTTTGCCGAACGGCAACGTCGTCAAAGCCGATTTGAATTTCTGGGAAATCTACGGCAAGGCCATCTACACGGCGAGCGATCGGTTCTCGTTTGGCGGTAGCGCCTACTGGTCGCCCTCCGTTTTTAACTCAGGCGCCGAGGGGACGTTTTTTGGCGGGTACGGCAAGCTACATTCTGCCGACCGTCCTTCCAAATGGCGTAGGCTGGTTCGTATCTGCCGACGTAGGTCATTGGTTCCTGGGAACGACCGACAGCTTCCATGCAGTACCCGGCTTCCCGGGCGGCATTCCCTACAAGAGCTACAGCACCTGGGACGTCGGCCTCGCGTTCACCTGGAAGCAATTCACGCTCGACTTGCGCTACTCCGACACGGACCTGAACAAGGGCGATTGCAACGCCTTTACCAGCGACTTCACTGCCGGTGGCATGTTCAGCACCCCCATCAATCCGCGAGGCCCTGCGTCCAACTGGTGCGGCGCGACCTTCCTCGCCAGGCTCTCGGTTGACCTCGCCAGAGACAATCTGAACAAGCCTGAAGGCCAGAAGGCGGAAACCGAGCGGCGGCAAGAGGAGAACAGGCCGCAGGAGAAAAAACCCCCGGAGAAGAGGCCGGAGGAAAAAAAGAGCGCGCAAGGGAAGAGGTCGGAGGAAAAGAGGCCGCAAGAAAGAAGACCGCAAGAGAAGAAGCTGGAAGACGAGAAACCGGAAGACAAGAAACCGGAAGACAAGAAACCGGAAGACAAGAAACCGGACAAGAAAGAGGAGCCGAATGAGAAGACCCCGTGGGACATCGCGTTCGGCGGGGCCCTCGCGTCGGAGTTTAACATCCGCGGCATTTCTGCATCCGACCACCGGCCATCGCCTGTGCCCTATTTCGAGCCGCGCTACGATTTCAGTGACAGTCTGCAGGCCTATCTGCGCCTGTGGGGCAATGCCTTCGCGTCTCCCAATCGAGCCGCGGTTGCCATTAATCTGTTCGCCGGTGCACGGCCTACCTTCGGCCCCCTGGCACTGGATTACGGGTTTTGGCAACGCTGGTTTCCAGGCGGGCAATGCGTGCCCGCTCCGGCGAACCCTGGCATTTGCCTGGTCAAGGCCGACCTCGATTACTGGGAAATCTTTGCCAAAGCGACCTACACGATAGACAAGCAGCTCTCGGTCGGCGGCGGCGCCTATTGGTCGCCCTCTGTTCTCAATTCGGGCGACCCCGCGATTATGTGGTCGGAACTGCAAAATATATTCTGCCCACGATGCGTCCCTGGGACATTGGCTGGTTCATATCCGGCGACCTCGGTCATTGGTACCGCGAAGGAACCCCCTACCCGAGCTACACAAACTGGAATGTCGGACTTGCCTTCACTTGGAAGCAGTTCACGCTCGATCTTCGCTACTCTGACACCAATGTCGCCAATTGTGACGTCGCTCGGATACCGAACGTTACGGCTAATCCAGGTCTTGAGACTGATCACTGCCGCTCGACCTTCATCGGCAAGCTCTCGGTCGACCTGACCAAGGATAATTTGAAATAGCTGCTTTCCCATCCGGTCACCGTCCCATCTGGTCACGGTAGGACGTGAGAGCCGAGAGATTTACCCGCCCTGGCGTTGTCGGAATTCGTCACTAACCCCTACCGCTATACGAGAGGCCGCCTACATTTTGTGGGCGGCGCGTTGAGTGGGGCCGCTCATGGCGTAGTCAGGCGCCCGATGACGATGTTCCGGCCGCGCCGGTTGGGCGGTCGGAACAGGCCGAGGGAGTTGAGGGATGAATTTTGAAAAATACACCGATCGCGCCCGCGGTTTCATTCAGGCGGCGCAGTCGTTGGCGTTGCGAGAAGGCCACCAGCAATTTGCCCCCGAACACCTGCTCAAGGTGCTGCTCGACGATCCGGAGGGCCTTGCGGCCGGTCTGATCGACCGCTCGGGCGGACGCTCGCGAGAGGCGCTGGCCGGCGTCGAGGCGGCGCTGGCCAAGCGCCCGAAGGTGGAGGGCAGCGGGGCCGGCCAGATCTACCTTGAACCGGCCCTGGCGCGCGTGTTCGAGACGGCCGAGAAAGCCGCTGAAAAATCCCGCGACGCGTTCGTGACGGTGGAACGCTTGCTGCTGGCGCTGGCGATTGAGCAGGGCAATGAGGCGGGAAAGATCCTCAGCCGTGCCGGCGTCACGCCGCAGACACTCAACGCCGCCATCGAGGCCCTGCGCAAGGGCCGCACCGCCGATTCGGCCTCGGCCGAGAACGCCTACGACGCCCTCAAGCGATACACCCGCGATCTCACCCAGGCGGCGCGCGACGGCAAGCTCGACCCGGTCATCGGACGAGATGAAGAAATCCGCCGCACCGTTCAGGTGCTGTCGCGCCGAACCAAGAACAACCCGGTGCTGATCGGCGAACCTGGCGTGGGCAAGACCGCGATTGTCGAGGGCCTCGCGCTTCGCATCGTAAACGGCGACGTACCTGAGACCCTCGCCGACAAGAAGCTGCTCGCCCTCGACATGGGCGCTCTCATCGCCGGCGCCAAATACCGCGGTGAATTCGAGGAGCGCCTCAAGGCTGTGCTCCAGGAGGTGACGGCATCAGAGGGTGGAATTATCCTTTTCATCGACGAGATGCACACCATCGTCGGCGCCGGCAAGGCGGACGGCGCCATGGATGCTTCAAACCTCCTAAAGCCCGCGCTGGCCCGCGGCGAGCTGCATTGCATCGGCGCCACCACCCTCGACGAGTACAAGAAGCACGTCGAAAAAGATGCCGCTCTCGCGCGGCGGTTCCAGCCGGTCTATGTTTCCGAGCCGACCGTCGAGGATACGGTGTCGATTTTGCGTGGCCTCAAGGAGAAGTACGAGCAGCATCACGGCGTCCGAATCACAGACTCAGCGCTCGTTGCCGCCGCCACGCTGTCGAACCGCTACATCACCGATCGCTTCCTTCCCGACAAAGCTATCGATCTTGTCGATGAGGCGGCGGCGCGGCTCAAGATGCAGGTCGATTCCAAGCCCGAAGAGCTCGACACCATCGACCGCGAGATCGTGCGGCTGCGCATCGAGCAGGAGGCGCTCAAGAAAGAGCATGACCCCGGCTCGCGGGCTCGTTTGAAGGCGCTCGAAGACGAACTCAGGGATCTCGAGAAAAAATCTGCCGATATCACCAGCCGCTGGAAATCCGAAAAAGCCAAGCTCTCCGAGGCGCAGAAATTCAAAACCGAGCTTGACCAGCTTCGCCTCGAGCTGGCTCAGGCGCAGCGCCGTGGCGAATACCAGCGCGCCGGCGAACTTGTTTACGGACAGATTCCGGCGCTTGAGAAGAAGCTCAAGGAGCTCGAGGCGGCCGAAGGCAAATCCGCCATGGTCGAAGAGTCCGTGACGCCCAATCATGTCGCCCAGGTGGTCTCGCGATGGACCGGAATCCCGGTGGACCGGATGCTCGAGGGCGAAAAGGAAAAGCTTCTTCACATGGAGGAGAAGCTTTCCGCCCGCGTCATTGGCCAGGAAGAGGCGGTGCGTGCGGTATCAACGGCGGTGCGCCGTGCCCGCGCC
>JASHYD010000337.1 GCA_030043175.1 Xanthobacteraceae bacterium
GCCGTTTTGCGACGCTGATGCGGCCCTCACAACCGGTACGCCATTTCTGGCCGTTGCGGAACCATCGCTTATTCTGTTCGCGTTTACGTTCAGGGCTCTTGGTGGAGCGATTGGGAATGCAGACGCGCTTGACGCCCTTTGCCTTTGCGGCAGCCTCGTTCTTGGCGGAGTAGAATGCGGCATCCGCCGCCGCCAAATGTGGTGCACGTCCCAGCAATGCCTGATGCGTGTCGATAGCGGGGACCAGCAGGTCGCAATCATTGGGCCGCTGCTCGTAGACCTCGTAATCGATGATGATCTAATTCTCCGCCTCCTGCAGTTTGACCATCTTGCCAAACTCATTGGGCTTACCGGACTTGCCCTTACGGATGACTTCGGTCGATGGTTCGAACACGCTGAGGAGCTTGCCTTCACTGCGCGTGTTGCCGCGGAAGATGCGGGCTCGGGTCTGTTTCATTACCTGTCTGACGAGCGGCACCATCTCATCGAGCTGCGCCCGCATGCCTTCCAGCGCCAACTGCTTCGACGCACTCGTTGCCCGCTTCACACCTTCTCCGATTTCCGCGGAGAAGCGCTTGGCCTGCCCCGCCACCCGGCTCGTCGTATTCAACAATGAGCGATAGCGCTGCTTCAACTTCTCCTGATTGATCGCACCTTTGGCGCGGGCGATCCGGCCGATCTCCAGCAGACGCAACTTGACGTTCCGGCTCCGGTCGCGCAGTTTAGTTGCGACCATGCCGACGATCTTGGTGACTTTTTCATGGTACGGGTTAGCACCCGAACCCCGTCACCGAGCAAACGACTGTCAGTTGGGTAGTGAATGTTTGTTTCCACAACAGTGGTGTCCACCTGCATCCGTCGTCCCGTCGTCACGCCTTTCGCCTGAGCTATTTTGACTATTCGCTCGTGAATCTGAGCGCCCGTGGCCGGATCGCTATGCCCCAGCAGCCCCATCGTTTTGGCATCCGGCATCTTGTCGCCGCCCACGCGGGTGAAGTCCCGGTACACGAGGTTGGCACGCACCTCGCGCTCCAGCACCTCATAGCTCCAGTTGCGGACATGCTTGAGGATCAACAATCGCAGCGCCGTATCGGCCGGCGTACCCCGTCGTCCCCGGCAACGGCTTTTGGGATGGCGTTTCGCCAATGCCTCGTACACGATCGCGACAATCTCCTCATCTGCCAGCAGTTCATCGGCGTGTTTCATCCAGTCTTCGCGAAGATCGCTCACTTCCTCGGCAGTCAAGCCGTCGCCAAAGCCAAGCTGCTGCCGCCGCATCTCAATCACGCTGCTTCCTCCGCGCGCTTGATGCCGCCCGCTCTGGACGCAGCAGATCATGGTTAAGCTCGCAAATCGCCTCGATCGCTTCCTTCAGCTTCTGATAATTGCCCAGCCAACGCCGCACCTGCGCAACACGCTCGGGGCGCAGGCTGAACTGCCGCGTCTTGCCACCGGGGTAGCTCACCGTGAGAACCGCAAGGGGGTGACCTTCGCCGCTCGCGCATTTTGCACAGCCGCTGCGATGGTTGCGGATGGTCCGCTGGAGCAGCGAGCCGCGCAGGATCTCGCCGGTCACTGGCAGCCGGTCGAGCAGCTTCTGGCGCGCCGTTACGGTTCGCTCATCTGGTCTCATTCTTATAAATGAGACAGATTTGCGATGATCCGTCAAGCGCTTTCGCAAAAAAATTTTTCAGTTAAGACGGGACAGCCTGCGTGGGGTCGGCATCAGGGCCAAAATCGTCCGTCCTTGCAGCTTTCCGGCTTTCCGCAGATTCTGGCGCCGACAAAACCCCTTCGAATTTTGCGCCGGAAAGTAGCTCGGCGGGGCTATGCGCGGCCCACGGTTGGTGCTGTGGCGGGGCCTGAGGTGACGAGGCGGCACACGCCGCGAGCCTCATGACCGTCTAGTTATAAGATGACACGGGCGATAGAAGGCACAATCGGCGAGCGGTGATCGTAATGGTCACCCCGAGGACTAGGCCGACAATCAAGGTCGAGCCGCTGGATTGAGAACCGCGGGATCGAGGCCCCTTTTGGGTAACTCGTCCTCGACCTTCTCCCGTATTTCGTTCTGAAGCTTCTGACCCACGGAGGTGCGGTAGGACGCGATGATCTGACGCATTTCATCGACTACTGCGGCCACTTGATCGTCCAGCTCACTACTCGGAAACCGAAGACTTCGGCCGGCACTGGCACCATTGCGTCGAAAGCCTCCTCGTATCCTTCTGAGCAGATACAAGCCGCCCGCTTGGCCTTTAATGCACGCCGTTGGTATTTCGCTCACCGTCATACGGCGACAAGTTGCGGTCCGAAATCTCCGGCCCGAATGGCTCGCAGCTCCAGCGACGTTCTGCACAATCTGTTGCTTCAGCCGGCGTTGATCGGCTAAGTGACGTGCAGATCGAGGCTTTGCGCTCGGCGACCCCGCTACTAGCTGCGCCCGCTATCGAGGGGTGGTCGATGTCGTGGCCGAAGCGGTCACACCGGGTGGCTTCTAGCGACGCTCGGGTGGTCGAGGCGGAGTATTCCGAGGTCGAGCCTGCTGAGGGCGAGGGTGAAGGCTAGGCGCTCGGCTCTGCCGGGGTGCGGTCGGTCTGCCGATGGTTTTGCGAAACGATCGAAATTCCGTCGAAGCACGGATCGTTCTGTCCGTTCCATCTTGGAACCGCCAGGGATCGGATACCAATTTAAAAGAAATCACGGTGCGCCGCTGTTTTTTTAGGGAATCTCATCTTCTGGATAAAATATTAATTTAAGTTAATGTGTGATTGTGCGTGGGACCTATGCGCATGCGTAGGCTCTGACTCCTTGTGCAAAGAGTGCCCCAAGTTTAGAGAGCTGGTCGCGAATTGAAAAAACAGAGGGGAAACCATTATGATTGGTAAAGGAATCGCACTGATCGCAACGTCGTTCGTCGTCGGCACGATGTCGACCGCAGCGATGGCGGCCAGTAAGCAGACGGTGGTCACGGCGGACAGGGATGTGAGGCAACTCGTGCGCTTGATGGACAAAGACCAGAACGGCGTTGTGTCGAAAGAGGAGTTCATGGAATTCATGGGTCGGACGTTCGACCGTATCGACGCCGACAAGAATGGTACGCTTGAGCCCAAAGAACTGCAACAAACAGCAATTCCGAGGGCGGTGCTACGCGACTGTGTACATCGCTCATTCCCAGAATGCAGCGGCGGCAACTGAGTGATTGGTGAAGCAGGCGAAGGTGGGACGGTTAACCCCACCTTCGAATTTCCCGCTATCGAGCCGTGTTGCTCTAGCTTGACGACGATTTGCTACCGCGGCTAGGCACGGGGGTGGAGCGAGGACTGAGGTGCTCGCTGGGGGTTGCGACAACCAGGTTCGGCCTCAACGCAAGTAATGATGATAAATCGCCCATGGGACAAATACCTTGATCTCTTCCCGCTCGACGTCTGGGTAGGACGCGGTCAAGTCCCCGATCAAGCGGACGACGTCACAATCTTCCATGGCCGTGTGCTCGCCGTGCCTGCCAGCAAAGTAACGGGATTGACCTTCGTGCCGAATCTCGCTGTAGGTCTCATTCTTGAGGCGGCGCAACAGATCCACATGTTCCTGCGGGTACGGTCCGAGACCGTAGTAGCGAAGCCGACGCCTGATCTTTCGTTTCCCTTCCTTCGGGTCATCGGATGCGCACTTCCAGACGAGAACATCGAGGATCACTTCATCGGCGCTCTTGCCAGTCGGTCTTTTTCGCGCCTTTTTTGCCATCGCCATGGTTCTGACTGTATCAAAAACCATCTCCGATTTTGCTGGATTCCGCCCATTGAAAACATTCGTGTTTCAGGGGCTGATTTCCTGCGTCAGGATGCACTTGCAAATTGATACAGGTTATCGTTTTAGCATTTAGATATTCTGGGAACTAATCGACCTTCGATCCTATTGAACGGGCCGCTTTTACGCTCGCAACTTCGAATGAAGACGTCGCCGACCGCGTTGCCAAGATGATCGAATTTTGGAGGCCCTCGCGGCGTATCGATCAGCGTCAACTTGCGCACGGTCTCCGCGAACAGCTTGCCGCCATCGGTTTGACTGGCGAACTTTTCGATTGCTGCCTCGATGTATTGGCCTGAAAAGTAAGTGGCGACTGAGTAGGTGCCGGGCAGCGCATGGTAATCCTTCTGCATCGCGGCGACGAAGCGTCTGTTGCTCAACACGTCAATTTTCATCGAATGTGTCCTATTGGCCCAGCCCGACGGCCCTTGTAGATGGTCCAGATCGTCGGCCTAGGCGGTTCGGGCTTGCGTGCCATGCCTGCAGAATCAGCCGCGAGATACGTACGTTCAACCGCTCGACAGTCGCGCAGGACGTAAAGCTCGGGCGGGCTCCGCAGGGTGTCTAGTCTAAGTCTAGGTCAAGCAATACCTTCGCTACGTCGATCGAAGCCGGCCGGCCCTTGTAGACGGCTTCCGATTTAGCTTTCGCGAGGCCCTCAAGTTGGCGCCGCAAGTTGGTTTTTCCGGCTGCCGTCTCGTGTCGATCGACTGTTTGGTCGCCTTGACCGTCGCACCCTTGACACGGATCGCACGCACGATGCCTTGAAGGCGGCCAATGCTGGGTGAGGCGGGCGATGCTCGTCACCATGAGCACGTCGCCCTTGCGCGGGAAATCGATGTGCGCAATTTCTCTTG
>JASHYD010000338.1 GCA_030043175.1 Xanthobacteraceae bacterium
CGAGCCCAAGGAGGAAAACCCGATGCTCGGCTTCCGCGGCGCCTCGCGCTATTACTCGCCGCGTTATCAGGCCGGCTTCGCGCTTGAGTGCAGGGCGATCCGACGTCTTCGCGAGGCGATAGGTCTCAGGAATGTCGTCGTCATGATCCCCTTCTGCCGCTCGACCAGGGAGGCGGATCGTGTGCTTGCGGTGATGGCTGAAAATGGCCTGAAGCGTGCGCAGAACGGCCTCGAAGTTTATGTCATGTGCGAGATTCCCTCGAACGTCATCTTGGCCGCGGAATTCGCGCAACGCTTCGACGGGTTTTCCATCGGGAGCAATGACCTCACACAGCTCACCCTGGGCGTCGACCGGGACTCGGGCGATCTTGCCAAGCTGTTCGATGAGCAGGATGAGGCGGTGAAGTGGATGATCGAAAGCGTCATCCGCGAGGCACATAAGGCCGGCGCCAAGGTCGGGCTGTGTGGCGAGGCGCCGAGCAACCACCCCGAATTCGCCGAGTTCCTGGTCGCGTGTGGTATCGATTCCATGTCCGTCAGTCCCGACAGCTTCATGAGTGTGAAAAACCATGTCGCCGCGGCAGAAGCGCCCTCGATACACCGGCTTTCGCAAAGCTTATGACTGGTGAAAACTCAGACTCGAATCTCGGGCTTCCGCGGAGCGTCTGGGCGCTCGGATTTGTCAGCATGTTCATGGACATCTCATCCGAGATGATCCTTGCACTGCTTCCTGTCTACCTTGTAACGGTGCTCGGTACATCGACATTGACGGTCGGGGTCATCGAAGGCATTGCCGAAGCGACTGCGAACATCACGAAGATCTTCTCCGGCGCATACCAAACCGGTCTTCGCGCTGGCCGCAACGGCCAGCTGGGTGTTTGCAGCTCGGTTCATTGATCGGATCGGCAAGGGCGTGCGAGGTGCCCCTCGGGATGCGCTCATTGCGGATCTTGCACCGGCCGACTTGAGGGGTGCGAGCTTTGGCCTTCGGCAGACGCTCGACACGGTCGGGGCTTTTGTCGGACCACTCGCCGCAATTGCCTTGATGGTGCTCAGCTCTGACAGTTTCCGCCTTGTTTTTTTGGATTGCGGTTGTGCCGGCCTTTGTCGCCTTGGCTGCAATGGTATTCGCAGTCAAGGAGCCGCGCCCGCACGAAGCCGATGCCAAGCCGCGCCTGCAACTCGCCGATGCCAGGTGCCTGCCCGGCCGCTTCTGGCGACTCGTCGGCGTCGCCACGATCCTCGCGCTTGCCCACTTCTCTGAGGCGTTCCTCATTCTGCGTGCTCAGAATGTCGGTTTAGCGGTCGCGTTCGTACCATCTGTCATGGTGGTGATGAACACCGTCTATGCCCTGGCGGCCTACCCGGCTGGCGCGCTGTCCGTGCTCGCGACCGGAATCGCGTGCCTGATCGTCGCAGAGTTTTTGCTGGCGCTCAGCACGACCATTACGCTCGTCATGATCGGTATCATGTTCTGGGGGCTGCACCTGGCCCGCACGCAGGGTCTCTTCGCGAGCCTTGTCGCCGACACCGCACCACAGAATCTTCGCGGGACGGCGTTCGGGGTTTTCAACTTCGCCCAGGGCATTGCCATGCTTGTCGCGAGCGTCCTCGCTGGCGGGGTTTGGGATACGTTTGGTCCCCTCGCGACCTTCCTTGCGGGCGCGGGGTTCGCGATGGTCGGGCTGATCGGCCTTGTTCTTTCCGAAAGAGGGATCAGGAGAATCATCCCTGTCGAATACCAAGGTGAGGCTTGAGGACGTTGAAAGGTATTGGCAATCTGCTGTGCCGCTAGCTCATGCCTCGTTGTTTCCGCCGCTCGTGGGCCCACGCTGATGGGGGGGACGATTGGCGCCGCTCCCTTGTGAACATGGTGCGAAGCGAGCGCAACGCGGGGCTCTTGGCCCCAACCCGCTTTCCTCCCCAGGCCTAAAGAGGGGGGAAAACGGATGAATTGCCGATGCACCCCTTTTGTGATCATCGGCAGAAAATTCGAATTCAATCCCGGTTCTCTCGTTACTGCCCTTTAGGGCCTCACGCCACGACGAATTTCGGTCCGAAGAAGCCTGAAGCCAACGAGCGGCACACATTGCCACACTCGCGAGGTAGGGTTGCCTTAGGGAGGCGACGCGTTATTGGTCGGATTCGCAGTCAGCCATTGTTCTTTAGGACGACCATTGTGTTTCATCGCCAGTGCATCACTCAGCAGATACGCGGCAGCGGATCGTCTTCCAGTTCCTCCAGAAGCCGTTCACCGCCAATTTCGGTGTGCAACACAACCTCAGCGCCAGGTGCTTCCAGCTCTCCGATGAGCGCCGCCGATTCGCCCTCAGGCAGCGCACGCCATATATCCAAAGCCTTTTGAGCGTCCTCGGGCGAGACCACGCCAACCACGCGGCCCTCGCAAGCCAGGTAGAGCGGGTCGTAGCCTAGCATGTCGCACACGGCACGCACCTGCGGATGAACCGGAATAGCCGTCTCCTCGAGGTGCACCGTCATTTTGTTGGCACGCGCGATGTCATGCATAACGGTGGCCAAGCCGCCGCGAGTTGGGTCTCGCATGAAGCGCAGCCCTGGCAGCTCCCACACCGCTCGCGCCAGAGGGAGAACGCTCGCCGCATCGGAGTCCAAATTACCTTTCAGATCGAACTCCTCACGTGCCAACAGTACGGCCGTGCCGTGATCGCCGACGGGGCCACTCACCATTACGACGTCACTGGGACGCACCTGATGCAGGCCGAGCCGCAGACCGGGTTGACGGATTCCGACACCGGTGGTCGCAACGTAGAGTCCGCCGCCCTCGCCGCGGCGTAGCACCTTGGTGTCACCTGCCGCAACACGTACGCCGCACGTCCTGGCCGCGCGTGCCATGCTGGCGATCAGACGGTCGAGTTGAGAAAACTCCATTCCCTCTTCGATAAAGACATTGAGCGTGAGATAGATCGGTGTCGCGCCTGCAACTGCAAGATCATTCACCGTTCCATGGACGGCGAGGGAACCGATATCTCCACCAGGAAATTCAAGCGGATGGACGGTGAACCCATCTGTGGTGACCAGAACGTCTCCCGGCGGCATCGGCAGGTGCGTCGCGTCGGCGTTGAGGTCGAGCTGCGGGTTGGACAGATGCCGCGCAAAGATCTCCTCGATCAGGGCCCGCATGAAGCGGCCACCGTTGCCGTATGCGAGGGTTACAAATTTATCTTCAATCATCTGCGCTCGCTTCAATGATCTGCCCGAAGCTGAGACCGGCGTCATTGCAAGGCAGCGCTTCCGGCAGGAAAACGCAAAAGCCTTCACCTTGAGCGTCAGACAAGACGCGCTCGCTAAGCACGCGATTTTGGAATACGCCGCCAGTCAAGCCCAGGCGGCACACGCCGTATTCTTCCCGCACTGCCCTGGCCTGGGCCAGCACCAGTTCGGCAAGCGTGGCATGGAATATCGCCGCCCGAGCGGGTGCGTCGCGCTTAGAATCGCGCATGCAATCGAGCAGTGGGTGCCAATCGCTCTCCCAAACGCCGTCCGCGCGACGGGCCAGGGGCAATGCGATCGGTTCGGCCTTTCCGGCACAGATTGCCTCAAGATGGCTTGCCGCCTGCCCCTCGTAACTCGCGCACGACACCAGGCCGAGTAGGGCGGCGGCGCCGTCGAACAATCGGCCAACCGACGAGGTCAACGGACAATTGAGTTTGCGCGTCCAGGCGTGACGCAACAGGGCTGTGTCATGCCCACAGTCTCGCCACTCGATGCCAGCCTCCCAGCACAACGCGAGTGCGCTACGCCATGGCTCGCGGGCCGCGCGGTCGCCGCCGAGAAGTGCGAACGGCCGAATGGTTGCCACGCGCCGCCACTGTCCCGGCCGCCCCAGCATCGCCTCGCCGCCCCAGATCGTTCCGTCCCGGCCAAAGCCGGCGCCGTCCCAAGTGAAGACCAGCCGCTCGACGTTGTGGTCGTACTCTCCGGCCAACGCCGATGCGTGGGCCTCGTGGTGAAATACCTTGATAACGGGCATACCTAAATGCTTGGCGATACGCGTCGTCGCGTAGCCGGGATGGGCGTCACAAAGCACCATCTCGGCGCGCACGCCGTAAAGCGCCTGCAAATCAGCCGCGACTGACTTGAGCAATTCCAGACCACCGCGTGTGTCCATATCGCCGAGATGCGGCGAAATGACCACACGCTTACCCCAGCCGAGCGCCACTGTATTCTTGAGGTGACCACCTAACGCCAACAGCGGCCTTGCCAGACCGCGTGGCAATTCGATCTCAATCGGCGCGTTACCGCGTCCCAACCGTATCGGTCTCGGCCTGTCGCCGATGACGCGATAAACCGGATCGTCCGCAGGGCGAACAATAGGGCGATTGTGATGCAGAAAGGCATCGGCGACCGGCGCCAAGCGGCTCTCAGCCATACCGTTATCGGTCAAGACCGGCTCGCCGCTGACATTGCCGGAGGTCACGACCAGCGGAGCACCGAAATCCTCGAGCAGCAAGTGGTGAAGCGGACTGTAGGGAAGCATGGCGCCGATTTCGACCGTCTCGGGGGCGATCCCAGGGGCGAGATCGCCGTCGATGC
>JASHYD010000339.1 GCA_030043175.1 Xanthobacteraceae bacterium
TCTCGCGCGTCTCGGAAGTACCCGGCCCGGCGGGAACCCGAAACAGATGGTGATCCGGCCTACCCTCGATCACCGCCTGCTTGAGTTCGCGCAGCCAAGGTCCAATCGGCAGTCCCAATTCGGCAAGCCTACTCTTCCAGACGTTGACGTGAGCCGCTTCCTCGATGGCGAAGGCCAAGCAGGGCGTTCCATGTTCCAGGATCGCAGCCGATACGCGAAAGGACGGCTCGTTGCAGATCACGTTCTCGGCGATGATTTCGGTGCCGATCGGCTCTGCAGCAAAGGCGTTCCTCAGCCGAAACTGCGCAAGGCGGCTTTCGGAGTACGATGCGACCTCGGTGACGACGAAGACGAGATCAGACGCGTAGCGGTTGAACAGATTCCAACGGTAGGCTTGAAGCTTATGATGCACGTGATCGATCAAACCTATTGGCCCATAGAGCGCGACCTTCTTCTCGCGGCCCACCAAAAGCCTCAACAGGCGATCGAAGCCGAAAAAATGGTCGATATGAGCATGCGACACGAACACGTGGTCGACGCGCTGGATCTTTCGCGGCACAGCGGCGAAATATCGCCGAGGTCGAAGAGGATCGCGTGTTTCTCGAACAGCGTTTCAATGTAAAGCGCCGGGTCGCCGGATCGGCCATTGACCAGCATCGGGTGCAGAAGCGGCCGCATGGTGCAGTGCCGTGCCTCATTGTCTCGCTCTTATCTATCTAATGATTTGATGCTAAATGGGATACTCTGATCTCGTTCCAGGAGACAGACCGGGAAATTATGGCGATGGTTTCCTGAGTTCGGTGTCGGATGGGCAAAAGGCTCGCTTTCGGGCGCCGCGCCCCTTAAGCGAGGCAAGTTGACACGCAAGGCTCGCCGCTGGCGCGTGTCATCGGGCGACCCAACCGGCGCGGCCTTCGTCCGTTGCGATGGCGACCGGGCGGGCCGTCCGGCTTTGCCCACCGTCTGATTTGCGACACTGCCGTGAGACCGGACCGCAGCTTAATTCTCGACCTGTTCGCACGCCGCGATAGGTGTCTCAATCATGACAGAGCCTCAGGACTTCGACGCGGTTCTCGCCCAATCAAGCTCCAACAAGCCGGAGTCCTCGCCGGTCATTCGGTTGTTCCTGTGCGGTGACGTCATGATCGGGCGGGGAATCGATCAGACGCTCAGGCATCCCTGTGATCCGGTCTTGCACGAGCCGCATGTGCGTTCGGCGACGGATTACATGCATCTCGCCGAGGCGGTAAATGGCCCACTTCCTCGGCACGTCGACCCTTCCTATGTCTGGGGTGCGGCTCTTGATGAATGGAGCCGTGCCTGGCCGGACGGCCGCCTTATCAATCTCGAAACCAGCGTCACCCGCAGCAACGACTACATCCCCAAAGGCATCAATTACCGGGTGAGTCCCGAAAATGCGGGGTGCTTGGCGGCAGCCGCGGTTGACTGTTGCGTCTTGGCCAATAATCACGTTCTCGACTGGGGGCGTGCCGGACTGATGGAAACGCTGGCGACACTGGCGCATCTGCGGATCAAGACTGCCGGGGCCGGTCTAAATCGTGATGACGCGGCGGCGCCGGCCGTGCTGGATTTCCAGCGCAAAGGCCGCGTGCTCGTGTTTGCGTTCGCGTGCCCTTCCAGCGGCGTGTCACACGGTTGGGCCGCGACCGAGCTGCCGGGCATCAATTTCCTGGGCGATCTTTCGCTCGCCGGTGTGGCGCACATCGCCAAACAGATCGAGCGCGTGCGCCAGTCCGGCGACGTCATCCTGGTTTCCATCCATTGGGGACCAAATTGGGGCTATGACGTGCCGCAAGCTCAGCGGCGATTTGGGCGCGCGTTGATCGACGACGCCGACGTGTCCATCGTTCACGGTCACTCTTCGCATCATGCAAAGGGCATCGAGGTCTACCGGGACCGGCTCATCCTTTATGGCTGCGGCGATTTTCTGAACGACTACGAGGGTATCCGCGGCTACGAGGAGTATCGAAACGACTTGGCGTTGATGTACTTCGCCAGCATAGACGCATTAACCGCGAACCTTGTCAGCCTCGAGATCGTTCCTCTTCAGATCCGCAATTTTCAACTTGTGCGACCGTCACGGCGGGACGTCGTATGGCTGCAACAGACGCTCGATCGGGAAAGCCGCAGGTTCGCGGCGACCGTCGCGCTGGATGAGGCCGGGCGGTTTGTCTTGTCGGCAAAACCGCTCCGCGGGGTCGCCGGTTCATCCTGATCGAGAAGGGCTGCAGCAGCGCAGCGATGACGCCGGCGTTTTGGCGCTATCACTCGCCGACTTTGGAACGTCTTGCCGCCTCATGAGTTCTCGCAGGTCCGGTGCTGTTTCACGAAACGCCTGGTTGACATCCGAGCAAGGCAAGCCCACGTCAGGGGCAGCATCCGGAACCCAATTTTTGCTCACCACAGCTATTCAGACTGGAACGACGGGATGAGCCTCGATCCTGTGTTGCTGTCGCGGCTGCAGTTCGCGTGGGTGATTGCCTGGCACATCCTTCTGCCGGCCTTCACGGTAGGGCTTGCGTCCTACATTGCCGTTCTGGAGGGTTTGCATTTTGCGACAGGGCGCGAGATCTACTTCCGACTCTCCACGTTCTGGATCAAGGTGTTCGCGGTATCGTTTGGCATGGGCGTCGTGTCGGGTATCGTCATGCCCTTCCAGTTCGGCACGAACTGGAGCCGCTTCTCCGATGCCACCGCCAACGTCCTCTCGCCGCTCCTTTCTTATGAGGCATTGGTAGCGTTTTTCCTGGAGTCCGCCTTCCTTGGCGTGCTGCTGTTCGGTCGCAAGCTCGTGCCACGTTGGGCCCATTTCATCTCGGCGCTGATGGTGACGCTCGGCACCGTTCTGTCTTCATTTTGGATCCTTGCGACCAACAGCTGGATGCAAACGCCGGCCGGTTACGAGATTGTCGATGGCCGGTTCTTTCCAAAGGACTGGCTGCAAGTCGTGTTCAGCCCGTCTTTCCCCTATCGCCTCGGACATACGGTCATCGCCTTCTACATTACCACCGGTTTCGTCGTTGTCGGAGTGGCCGCCTATTACCTTTGGCGCAGGCGCTTTGCAGAGGAAGCCCGCACGATGCTGTCGATGACGCTCTCGCTGCTCACGGTTCTGGTCCCGCTTCAGGTCTTCCTTGGCGATGCGCACGGCCTCAATACGATTGAATATCAGCCGGCAAAGCTGGCGGCGATCGAGGCGCATTGGGACACAGGTCGTCGCGTCGGCCTCAATCTCTTCGCGATTCCGGACGAGAAGGCAGAAACGAACCGTTACCAATTATCTGTTCCCGACCTCGGCAGCCTGATCCTCACCCACGATCTCAATGGCGTCGTGCGTGGCCTCAAGGATTGGCCCGCCGATCAACGCCCCCCGGTCGCGATTCCGTTTTTTGCGTTCCGGATCATGGTAGGGATCGGCTTACTGATGCTTGCATTGATTGTCGCAAGCTGGTGGTTGCGGGCACGGCGGCGCTTGTTTGACACAAATTGGTTCTTGCGGGTCTGCATGCTCGCATCTCCGCTCGGTTTTCTCGCGGTGCTCGCCGGTTGGACCACGACCGAGGTCGGGCGACAGCCCTGGACGGTGTATGGGCTATTGCGCACGACGGATTCGGTATCTCCCTCTCTGACCGGCGTCGACGTGATCCTCTCGCTTGTCGGATATGGCGTCGTCTATCTCATCATGTTTCCGTTCGGCATCGCCGTGATGGCGAGGATCGTCAGGAATGGCCCGGTCGAGCCGTCCGTTGAACCGAACCCAGTTGAGGCGGGCCGCCCGCAGCGGCCGGTAGAGGCGCTGCCTTCCTCCGATCGGAGGATTTCATCATGATCTCACCGGTTCTCGACTTCGTGCCCTTGTGGACAGCCATCCTTGGTCTAGGCGTGTTCTTCTACGTTCTCTTGGATGGTTTCGACCTCGGGGTCGGAATTCTTTATGGGCTCGCGCCGGATCTCGCCTCACGCAACCTTGTCATGAATTCGATTGCGCCGATTTGGGACGGCAACGAGACCTGGCTCGTGCTTGGCGGCGTCGGACTTTTGGCAGCGTTCCCGCTGGCCTTCGCCATCATACTTCCCGCTGTCTACTTTCCTGTCCTGGCTATGCTGCTGGCGCTGATCTTTCGCGGCGCCGCCTTCGAATTCCGCTACCGGGACGCTGAGCATCGGACTTTCTGGGATCATGCCTTCTGCTATGGCTCTACCATCGCCACCTTCGCCCAAGGAATTGTGCTCGGCGCCTTCATCCAGGGTTTTCAGACCGCGGGGCGTCAGTTCGCCGGCAGCTCCTTCGATTGCTTCACACCGTTCTCGATGTTTACCGGCATGGCGCTCATTTTCGGCTACAGCCTGCTCGGCGCCGGCTGGCTGGTGCTCAAGACAGAAGGCACGCTCAATGACTGGGCGCGACGATTGGGGCGCGGGTGCTTGTTCGGCGTCATTTTTGCAATTGTCGTGGTCAGCTTATGGACGCCGCTGATGGAACCGGAGATCGCCCGGCGCTGGTTCTCGTGGCCCAACATCGTCTTTCTCTCGCCGGTTCCGATCATCACCGCGCTGCTGGCCTTTTGGGAATGGCACGCGCTCAGAAGCCGGTCGGAGGTGGCGCCGTTTGCCGGCGCAATCGGTCTCTTCGTGATGTCCTACATCGGCATTGCCATCAGCCTGTGGCCGATGATCGTGCCATACCGATTTACGTTGTGGGAAGCTGCATCCTCGGCGAGCACGCAGGCTTTCCTTCTGGTCGGCACGCTTTTTCTGCTGCCGATCATCCTCATGTACACCGGGTGGTCCTACTGGGTGTTTCGAGGAAAGGTCCGCGGTGACATCGGTTACCACTGACCAAGCGGCGGGTGATTGCGATCTCCTGCGGCCCTCCTCCTTGCGGGCAGGCCTCGCCAGAATGTGCCCATTCAATTCCCTCCTGCGCGCTCGGGACCCAAGGATCGCAGATCCCTCGCCACGCGGAATGACAGGGCGCCGCGGTTAAAAAGCCGCTCGCGAGCCTAGCGGTTGCTACTGCCAATGCCGGGCAAGCTGCGGCGAGAACCGCGATGCCGTTCCACCCGCGGCTCAAGGGGTGTATTTTGCCCATTCGAGGCGAGTTTGCGGGAGGAAATCATGTGGTATCGAAGCTTGATTGCGCCGCTCGCGCTGGCCGCTGCTCTAGCGGCGGTGACGGGCGGCGCGCAGGCCGCCGATGACGCGAAATACCCTGACTGGAGCGGCCAGTGGACCGTCGTCCTTACTCCGGGCCTGCCAGGTCAGAGAGTGAAATTCGATCCGACCAAGCCCTGGGGAGCCGGCCAGCAGGCGCCGCTCACCACCGAGTATCGCAGGGTGCTTCAGGAGAGCATGGCCGACCAGGCCAACGGCGGTATCGGCAACTACCCCAGCGCCACATGCCGGGCCGGAGGCATGCCGCGCATGATGTCGGCCGGGCAATTCGAATATGTCGTGACGCCGGAAACCACCTATGTGCTGATCGGCGGCGAGGACCACTATCGGCGAATCTTTACCGACGGACGCGACTGGCCCGAAGCGATCGAGCCCACCTATCAGGGCTACTCGATCGGCAAGTGGACCGATCAGGACGGCGCCGGGCGTTACGATGTGCTTGAAGTCGAAACGCGCGGTTTCAAAGGTCCCCGCGCTTACGATGGCACCGGCCTGCCGCTGGACTTCGACAATCAGTCGATATTCAAGGAGCGCTTCTATCTCGATAAGACCGATGCCGGCATTCTCCATGACACGATCACCGTAATCGACCATGCCCTGACGCAGCCGTGGACGGTAGACAAGACCTACCGACGAAATTCCAATCCACGGCCGAATTGGACCGAATATTACTGTGCCGAAGGCAATAACCAGGTCGTCCTGGGCAACGAAAACTATTTCCTCAGCGCGGACGGACTGTTGATGCCGGCGAGGAGGGATCAGGCCCCGCCTGATCTGCGCTACTTCAAGCAGACACAGAATTGATGGCCGGGTTCGGCGAACGTGATTCGGCCGGAATAGCCAGCACATGCCGGAACGGACAGTCGTTGCCGTGATTGGCGCCGGTCCGGCGGGACTCGCAGTCGGCGCCTGTCTCAGAAAGGCCGGCGTGAATTTCATTATTCTGGAAAAGGGCGACAAGGTTGCTTCGTCCTGGCATCGCCACTACGAGCGGCTGCATTTACATACGGTCAAGCAGCTGTCGTCCCTGCCCTACTTGCCATTTCCCATCGACTATCCGCGCTATGTGCCAAGAAATCTGGTGATAGCGTACCTCGATCGCTACGCTACGACCTTCGATTTGAAGCCGCGTTTTGGCGAGAC
>JASHYD010000340.1 GCA_030043175.1 Xanthobacteraceae bacterium
GTGGCACAGGGATATCGATCAACGTGTAGCCCTGCGACTGCATCTCGCTCAGGCGGCCGCCGATCAGCACGACGACATCGGAGGCTTTCACCCGCGCGGTCAGCTTCGGATTGGCGCCGATGCCGAGGTCGCCTGCATAATTGGGATGCAGCGCGTGGAAGAGGTGGGCGCGACGAAACGTGGTGGCAACCGGAACCGCGAAACGCTCCGCGAATCGCGCGATCGCAGCGCAGCCGGCTTCGGTCCAACGGCTGCCCCCGATCAAAAACATCGGTCGTTCGGACTTGACGAGCAGGGTGGTAAACTCGTCCATCTCGCTACGACCCGGCGATGCCTCGACCGGCTGATAGGGCGGCGCGTCGGCGACCGCAACCCGTTCCGTCAGCATATCCTCCGGCAGCGCGACCACGACCGGGCCGGGTCGGCCGTTGGCCGCCATGTGAAAGGCCCTGGACACGATTTCCGGCACGCGGGCCGGATCGTCGATCTCGGTCGTCCACTTGGTCATGGAGCCGAACACCGCGCGATAGTCGAGTTCCTGGAACGCCTCCCGTCCCCGCATGCGGCGCGCAACCTGCCCGACGAACATGATCATCGGGGTGGAGTCCTGGTGCGCGATGTGGATACCTGCGGAGGCGTTGGTGGCGCCCGGACCGCGGGTGACAAAGCAGACGCCGGGCCGGCCGGTCGCCTTGCCCGCCGCTTCCGCCATGATGGCGGCGCCGCCTTCCTGGCGGCACACCGTGACCGCAAGATCGCGGTCGTGGAATGCATCCAGAACTGCGAGATAGCTCTCGCCAGGCACGCAGAAAGCATGACGCACGCCGTTGACGACCAGCTGGTCGACGATGAGTTCGGCGGCCGTGCGCATATTGTCCTTGGCAATCATGGAAAAATCTTCCTGTATCGCACAAATGCCCGAAGGACGTGCGACTCTCATTGGGAGCGCGACTGTTATAGAGGCATCCAGGGCCGCTATCCAGGCTGGCGCCGGGATGGCGCCGCCTGGTCGGGCGGGAGCAAACAAGCCGGGCAGCGCGAACCCGGTTGCTGGTCCGATCATAAATTTGGGGAAATCCGCGCGCCCCCCACATGGCAAGGGATCGTCGCGCTGAACAGCTTGCTGGAACCCCTGAGATGCGAAGGTGCGCCCGCGCGCGCCTCACCCGCATGGCGCGCAGCAAGGGATCCTTCGCTCCTGCCCGCCCGCGCGGGTCGTTTTGCGCCGCAATGGGCAGCCGCTATCAACCGGGGCGGATTGTGATCTTTTTTTCCTTCTTGGTCATTTCGGCCGGCTTCGGCAAGCGGACGCGCAGCACCCCCTTTTCGAACTTTGCTTCGACCTTATCGGAATCCGGCTCGTATGGAAGCGTGACGCTGCGGCTGAACAGGCCATAGCGGCGCTCCACCAGGTGCCAGTTCTTGTCCTTGTCGGCTTCGTCCCGTTCGCTTTTTTTCTCGCCGCGGATGGTCAAAACGTCCCTGGAAAGGGTGACCTCGATGTCCTGTTCTTCGACACCGGGCAGTTCGGCCGTCACCTCGAGTCCGTCTTTGCCCTCGGAGACGTCGATCTTCGGCGCCGCAGTGCCATCGCCGAAGTACCCCGCCAACGGGGTGCGGCGGGAAAAGTCATCGAACGTCTTTTCGATCTCGCGAAACAGCGAGCCCAAGCCTTCACTGCCACGCGTGAACATCGGTGGTAGATAGGAACCTGCCATGATGGCCTCCTATGTGAATTGTCCCGTGTAATGACCTTGACTCGGCCCGCTTGTAAATCGCTGATCTGGGCCGCGCCGTTGCCTAGAGATTGTAGCGCCACGGGTATTAGGCAAGCGCGGGCTGTGCCGCTCGACCCAACCGTCAGGTGGCCGTATCCACCGAAACCACGCGGAACGTGTGCAATTCGCGGTGTTCATCGCGAATGGTGACATATTCTCCCAACCGAAATACATGAGAACCGAAGCGATATCCGGCCTCCTCGTCCGCCTCGCCGCCGTTCCCGTAATCGAACACCCAGCGCGCATGCTCGGCGCCGCCGGGCTTGTGCGCAAGCTGGCCATGTTCTTCCTCGCCGTTCCAGAACCTGCGCACGCGGCAATTTTCACGATGTTTGTGCCACTGCGCGGGGTCGATGTGTCCGGCGGCGTCGAGAGGGGCTACGAATTCGTAACCATGCCGCGTCGAGCCGGACGGGAATTCCTTCGAGCGGGCGAGATTTAACCGGATGCGCTTGAAAGCGGGGGGTAACTTGGTCATGGCAAATCTCCGGGCCTTGAAGGTCGCCCAACCCGGCGTTTTCACGCTGGCATGCGCCAGCAGTACTATTTGTTAGAAAGATGGGTTGCCGGTCGTGGCAACGCATTGATCTAGAACAGTGCGGAATGTCGCAGCAGACGGCAATCGCAATGGGCTTCGATCAGGTAAGAAGGTGGTCCCCGGTGGACGTTATCGGCCAGTACGAGAATTCCCAGCGCGAGGTGTTCGCGTTCATGGCCAACCCGGCAACGCATGGGGGCGCGCCGGTGCAGCGCATCGATACCCATTCGGCGGTAGTATTTCTCGCCGGCGAGCGCGCCTTCAAGATCAAACGCGCGGTCCGCTATTCGTATCTGGATTTCTCCACACTCGCCCAACGCAAGGCCGCCTGTGAGGCGGAACTTGAAATCAACCGCGTTTTTGCGCCCGAACTTTATCTTTGCGTGATCCCTGTTACGCGCGAGAAAAACGGCTCGTTCCGGCTCGCCGGTGATGGCGAGAGTGTCGAGTGGGCAGTGGAAATGCGCCGCTTCGATGAAGCAAAGACGCTCGATCGCATGGCCGACGAGAAAGCAATCGACCTCGCGCTCGCCGACAAGCTCGCGCGCGTCATCGCCGCGACCCATAGCCGTGTTCCGCTGTTTGAAGGCGCACCCTGGATTGCGGCCCTTTCGCGCTTTATCGACGAAGCCGATGCCGCTTTCCGGACCCAACCCGACCTGTTCGATCCAGCACGGGCAGATGAACTCTGCCGTGACAGCCGCCGCGCGCTCGAAAAACTCCGACCGCTGCTCGCTGCGCGCGGCGCGGAGGGCATGGTGCGCCGCGGACATGGCGATCTTCACCTCGCAAACGTGGCGCTCGTTAACGGCGATCCGATGCTGTTTGACGCCGTCGAATTCAGTCCGCTGATCGCCGCAGGCGACGTCCTGTACGATCTTGCCTTTCTGCTGATGGATCTCGTCGAGCGCGGCCTTGCGGCCGGCGCCAATGTGGTCCTCAACCGCTATCTCGCCGAGACACGCCGCAGGTCCGATGTCGACGCAGTTGCCGCATTGCCGTTCTTCATGTCGTTGCGCGCCGCCATCCGGGCGAACGTCACAGCATCGAGGGCGGCGGTCGCAGCCCCGAGCGACCGCGACCGGGCCCGGTCGAGCGCCACCAAATATTTCGCGCTGGCGTGCCGGTTGATCCGGCCCGCCCCGCCGGTACTCGTCGGGATCGGCGGCTTGTCAGGTACCGGCAAGTCGTTGCTTGCCGCCGGCTTGGCACCGCAGCTTGCGCCGGCGCCGGGCGCGGTCGTGCTACGCTCGGATGTCGAGCGCAAGGCGCTCGAAGGACGCCGCGAGGATGAGCGTTTGCCGAAAGAAGCCTATACGGCCGACAAGTCGGCGCGCGTCTACGCCGCGCTCGTCGAACAGGCTGCCAGGGTCATCGCGGCGGGTCACTCGGCCATCGTCGATGCGGTATTTGCGCGACCGCGCGAGCGCGACGCATTGCGCGAGGCCGCGCGGGTGGGCGGTGTCGCGTTTCATGGGCTGTTCCTGGTTGCCGACGTGACAACCCGCATGGCGCGCGTCGGAGCAAGGCGAGGCGACGCGTCGGATGCTGACAGCGCGATTGTGCGTGCTCAGGAGCGGTATGCCGCCGGGCCCAATGACTGGGAGCCGATCGATGCCTCCGGCACTCCCCAATGCACCTTGGCGCGCGCCCGCAAGATTGTAGCCTGATCAGGTGCTGCGCTTTGCGCACATCCGATGATCGTGATCGTGCGTTGTGCTTTCCGCAGCCGCCGCTATTAAGCCGGCATGTCTATCGACTTTCGCCGCATTGCCGTCGCTGCCGCTGGATTCTCGACCTTCCTCCACCTTTACGCGCCTCAGGCATTGTTGCCTGAGCTCGCGCGCGAGTTCGGCGTTGGGGCCGCGCAAATCAGCGCCATGATCACGGCCAGCACGCTCGCCATCGCCTTGACGGCGCCATTCACCGGCGCGGTCGCCGACGTACTTGGTCGCAAGCGTCTCATCACCACGGCGATGTTTGCCGTCACGGTGCCGCTTCTGATGGCGGCAATTGCGACCGCGCCGGGAACCCTCATTTTCTGGCGTTTCATCGAGGGGCTACTGCTGCCGCCGATCTTTACGGTCGTGCTTGCCTATGTGGGCGACGAGTGGCCGCCCGCCGAGGTCGCGGGGGTTGCAGGGCTTTATGTTTCCGCATCGAGTCTCGGCGGCTTCTGCGGCCGCCTGGTCCCGGGCATTATCGGCGATGTGGCCGGCTGGCGTTATGCCTTTGTGGCGATTGCGGCAATTGGGCTTGCCGGCGCCATCCTGGTGGCAGCGAAACTGCCAAGGGAGAAGCGTTTCGTGCGCTCGGAGGGGTTCGTGGCCTCGGGCCGGCAAATGCTGCGCCATCTCGGCAACTTGCAGCTCATGGCGACCTGCGCGGTCGGCTTCGGCGTGCTGTTCAACTTCGTCGCGATTTTCACCTATGTGAGCTTCCGCCTCGCTGCGCCACCCTACAATTTCACGGCCTCCCTGCTGGGTGCGGTGTTTTTCACCTACCTGGCCGGCGCCATAGCGACGCCCTGGACCGGACGGGCCGTCATGCGCTATGGGCGGCGCACACTGATGATCGGCGTGATTTCTGCCTGGCTGGTGGGCCTCGCGCTGCTGCTGGCGGCGCCACTCGCACTGATACTGATCGGACTTTCCGTGTGCGCCGGGTGCGGGATGCTGTGCCAGGCGACCTCGACGGGTTATGTCACGGCGAGCGCTCATGAGGGGCGCTCCTCCGCGATCGGCCTCTATGTGAGCTCTTTCTACACCGGCGGCAGCGTCGGCGGTCTGGCTGCAGGCGTGCTGTGGAGCGAGGCGGGTTGGTGGGCCGTGGTCGCCCTATCGGCGACTACGGTTGCGATCATGGGGCTCATCGTTACGTTCGTGTGGTCAGAGAAGCCCGTACCGGCGAACGTCCGCTTCGATAAGGCCAACATCCGCCCGCTTCGATGAGGTGGCGAGTCTCCATGAAGAGCAGGCGAACGACACACCCCAGCATGCGGCGGCACAGCGTTCCTGGCCAAATGACGAGTTCACCGGATGGAAGTTCGCGGCAAGGGACGGCCGAGTGTGCCGGGCCGACACGCCATGGACGCTTGTGGAATTGTCGAGAAGCGGACTGACGACTGGCCCCGCCGCTGCTTTGTTACGGCGAGCTGAGGCGGCAGTCCGTCGTCGGCCCCGGTGCATTTTCCTCAACTCGTTCATTGCGCCGGCTTACTGCGGGTGATGGAGGTGGGGTGCGGCGACGGGCCACACAGCAGCGATGGCGGTTGCGGTTGGCGTGCCTACGGGAGACGAGACCGAGAAGTTTGCAGGCGATGACATCGCCTCATAGAAGTCATTGGCGCCAACCTGGGCTAACCGTGCACTGCGGCGGCCGAGAAATGATGCCACTGCGACGAGGCAAGGGTGAGCAGATGGCTCCAGTCTATTTGCAATATGGATGTGGGTTTTCCGTTGGGAAAGATTGGCTGAACTTTGATAGCTCGCCGACGCTTCGGATCGAGTGCCTACCGGTTCTCAA
>JASHYD010000341.1 GCA_030043175.1 Xanthobacteraceae bacterium
GCCGGCGATCGAGGACGCCGTAGAGACGCTCGGCCTCTTTGAGATAGCGCTCCTCCGCATAAGGCGCCTTGCCCTTGTTGTATTTCACGAAGTGATGGACTTGTCCGAACATCGGGCCTGGTCCACCCATTTGCCACATCAGCCATTCGATCACACGGTAGCGTTTGAGCTTGTCGGTCGGTAGCAGTTTGCCGGCCTTCTCGGCGAGATAAAGCAGGATCGCGCCCGACTCCATCAGGCTGAAGTTATTATCCCGGTCAACGATCGCCGGAATGCGATTATTGGGGCTGATCTCGAGAAACTCCGGCTTGAACTGTTCGTCCTTGCCGATATCGACCGCATGCACTTCGTAGGGAATAGCGAGTTCCTCGAGTGCGATGGAAGCCTTGCGGCCGTTGGGTGTGGTCCAGGTGTAGAGATCGATCACGATTGAAGGTCCTTGCCGAGGATTAACATGCGCTTGCCCTGCCTATATCAATTCTTTCTCCAATCAAGTACCTGCCGTCGAGAGTGCTGGCCGCTCTTTTTTGCATGGCGAGCGCGCGCTTACATCGTTTTGAACCTTGTGGCGGCGGCGCCGCCGGGCCCTTTCCGGGCGACCGCAAAGTGCCAGCATGCCACACGCCAACCGTCGCGGCCAAACGCCCGGCCGCGAGAGCGACGAGCTGCCTTAAGCCACCCGCAACCGCCGTCGGTGGCGAGAACCGTGGACCAAAACAGCGCCGAACTCACGCTTTTTCGATCTCGTCGCGCTTAAGCTCCAACGCGAGCCATTGCTCCTCCGCGGCTGCGAGTTCGGATTGCAGCGCCGTCAATGCGGATGATGCGCGATCGAAGGCGGCGCGATCGCGTCCATAAAGCGTGGTGTCGGCCAGCAGCGTGTGCAATCGCCCAATTTCGGCCTCCAGCGTCGCGATCTTGCCCGGAAGCGTTTCCAGCGCATGCTTTTCGTTGAAGTTGAGTTTGCGTTTGGGCGGCCCGCCAGCAGCCGTTCGCGGAGGCTTGGCCTCGATCGGTACGGGCGCTTTTGTTGCCGGCGGTCCCCTGCCAACCCGCCCGCGCAAGCGGGGGCCAGACAGGGGTGCGCCGCCGCGTTGTGCCAGCATGTCCGTATATCCGCCGGCGTATTCGAGCCATTTGCCGTTTTCTTCCGGCACAATTACGGCATCGACAACGCGGTCGAGAAAGTCGCGGTCGTGGCTGATGAGAAGCACGGTGCCGGCATAATCGCCGATTATCTCTTGCAGCACGTCGAGCGTTTCGAGATCGAGATCATTGGTGGGCTCGTCGAGCGCGAGAACGTTGGACGGCTTGGCCAGCGCCCGCGCCAGCATTAAGCGACCGCGCTCGCCGCCCGACAGAACTCGCAACGGCGTACGCGCCTGCTCGGGCGCGAAAAGAAAATCGCGCAGGTAACCCACGACGTGCTTCGCCCGGCCCCCGACCATGACGATGTCGCCGCGTCCACCCGTCAGGGCTTCGCTGACGGTCCAATCCGGATCGAGGCTTTCGCGGCGCTGGTCGAGGGTGGCCATCTGCAAGTTGGCGCCGAGCCGCACGCTGCCGCTGTCGGGCGCAAGCGCACCGGTAAGAAGATTGACGAGCGTCGTCTTGCCGCTGCCGTTGGGACCGACAATGCCGATGCGATCGCCGCGCAGGATGCGGGTGGAAAAATCCGCCACCACGGGCGGCCCAGCGTAGCGCTTTGAAATGCCTTTTGCTTCGATCACCAGCGCCGCGGAGCGTTCCGCTTCGGCAGCCGAGATCGCGACCGTGCCGGTCACGCGCCGGGCATCGCGCCGGCTCTGGCGCAGCGCTTCAAGACCGGCAAGGCGGCGCACGTTGCGTTTGCGCCGGGCGGTGACGCCATAGCGCAGCCAATGCTCTTCGGCTTCGATCTTGCGGTCGAGCTTGCGCCGCTCGCGCTCTTCCTCGGCCAGAATATCGTCGCGCCAGCTCTCGAATGCCGCAAAACCCCGCTCGATCCGGCGCGCCTTGCCGCGGTCGAGCCACACCGTGATGCGGGAAAGATTGGCAAGAAAGCGCCGGTCGTGGCTGATGATGACGAGCGCTGCCTTCCGCGCCGCGAGTTCGCCCTCAAGCCACTCGATCGCCGCAAGGTCCAGGTGGTTAGTGGGTTCGTCCAGCAGCAGGATGTCGGGCGACGGCGCCAGCACCCGAACCAGCGCGGCGCGCCGCGCTTCGCCACCCGAGAGCCCGGCAGGATTTTGATCGCCGCGCAATCCGAGCTGCTCCATCAGATAGCGCGGCGCGTCAAGGTCGTCATTGGGCCCGCGGCCCGCGTCCACATAATCAGACACCCGCGCAAAGCCGGAAAAATCAGGCTCCTGCGCAAGATACCGCACGGTCGCATCAGGCTTGCGAAAGATCGTACCGCTGTCCGGCTCAATCAGTCCGGCTGCAATCTTAAGCAGCGTGGATTTGCCGGACCCGTTGCGCCCGACGAGACATAGGCGCTCGCCAGCCGACACCATGAGATCGACGCCGTCAAGTAGCGGCGTACCGCCAAAGGTCAGCGCGACGTTGCTGAGCTGCAGCAGCGGCGCGGCCATCTCAAATGCGCATCAGACAAGTTTCATTCATTGTGCTGATTTATACGGCGCTGCCGCAAAGGAGAAGGGCCGCCCTGCAGGGCGGCCCTTCCATTGTCGAACCGCGGCCCGGCGAACGGACCGTGACGCGTGATGTCACGCGGCCTGGACCCCGGCAGAGGCAAGAATCCAGCTCACGGTTGCCGGCGAACGCGGCGATTGACAATGAGACACTGGATCACCTCCTTTCAGTTGTTGACGACGAATCAAAGGCTAAACGGAAAAGCTTGGGGGTGTAAACTATACATTGCGCCGCAACAACGATTTCTTCTTTAGGTAGAGATACTTCCTGTTTAGATCGTCTGGTTGTAGGCGCCGACTTCCTTGTGGGTGCGCAGTACTCCGTCAATCGCCTTGAACATCTCACGCATACGCGCCTCCGAGACCGGGCTTTCCACCACCACCACGAGTTCCGGCTTGTTCGAGGAGGCCCGCACCAAGCCCCAAGTACCGTCATCAACCGTAATCCGCACGCCATTGACCGTTACCAGATCGCGGATCGGCTGCCCTGCGACCGTCGCGCCCTGCGATTTCGCCGCCTCGAAATACTTTACCACCTGATCGACGACGCCATATTTCGTTTCGTCGGCGCAGTGCGGCGCCATGGTAGGCGACTGCCAAGTCTTAGGCAGTGCGGCTTTCAGCTCGGACATTTTCTTGTCGGGGTTGCGATCAAGCATGTCGCAGATCGCGATTGCCGAGATAAGCCCGTCGTCATAGCCGCGGCCGTACGGCTCGTTGAAGAAGAAGTGGCCGGATTTCTCGAACCCGGCGACGGCGTTGATCTCATGGGTGCGGCGCTTCATATACGAATGGCCGGTCTTCCAGTAGTCGGCTTTGACGCCGTTGCGCCGTAATACCGGGTCGGTCACGAACAGACCGGTCGATTTGACGTCGACGACGAACTTTGCGCCCGGCTGTAAAGTCGAGATATCGCGGGCCAGCATCACGCCGACCTTATCGGCAAAAATCTCTTCGCCCTCATCGTCGATCACACCGCAGCGGTCGCCATCGCCATCAAAGCCGAGGCCAACATCGGCATGGTTCGCAAGCACCGCATCCCGGATCGCGTGCAGCATCTTCATGTCCTCGGGATTGGGGTTGTAGCGCGGGAAGCTGTGGTCGAGCGTGCAATCAAGCGGAACGACCTCGCAGCCAAGCGCCTGCAGCACCCGCGGTGCAAACGCACCGGCTGTACCGTTGCCGAATGCCGCGACCACCTTGAGGCGGCGTTTGAACTTTGGCCGGCTTGTGAGTTCGCCGATGTAGCGCGCCGGAAAGTCCTCGACGAACCGGTAGGAACCCCCGCCCCGCAAGTCAAAGGAGGCCCCAAGCACGATCTCCTTGAGGCGGGTGATTTCATCCGGACCGAAAGTGAGCGGCCGGTTGGCGCCCATCTTCACCCCGGTCCAGCCGTTGTCATTGTGCGAGGCTGTGACCATCGCGACACACGGCACATCAAGGTCAAACTGGGCAAAATAGGCCATCGGCGTTAAGGCAAGCCCGATATCATGGACCCTGCATCCCGCCGCCATCAGGCCCGAGGTTAGCGCATATTTGATGGCCGCCGAATAGCTGCGGAAATCGTGGCCGGTGACGATTTCCGGACGGACCTTCATCTGATGGATGAGCGTCCCCAATCCCATGCCCAGCGCCTGCACGCCCATCAGGTTGATCTCTTTCTCGAACAGCCATCGCGCGTCGTACTCGCGGAACCCGGTGGCCTTGACCATGGGCTCGGATTCATAGGCGTAGGTATTGGGAGCCAGGGCGGGCTTTGGGACGGGAAACATCGGCACCTCAGACTGACGTTGCTGGTGCAAAGCACATAGCCCACCGGTAGCTGGCCGCAAAGCCTTCATCCCCGCGGCTTGGCGCGCCGTGTTGCCGGAGCCGAAAGGGGGTCGTCCGGCCACGGATGGCGCGGATAGCGGCCGCGCATTTCCGCCCTGACAGCCGCATAGCTGCCGCGCCAGAATTGCGGCAGGTCGCGCGTTACCTGCACGAGACGGTGCGCCGGGGACAACAGCTCGATCATCAGCGGCACGCGGCCTTGAGCGACCGCAGGATGGCGAGAGAGGCCGAACAACTCCTGGACGCGGATCGCAAGCTTTGGGCCTTCCTCTGCCTCGTAGTCGATCGGCACCCGTGATCCGGACGGCGCATCGAAATGGGCAGGCGCCTCGATCTCCAGGCGGCGACGCAGCTTGTGCGGCAGCAAAGCGTGAAGCGCCTGTTCGAGCTCCGCTGCCGTGAGTGCACTAAGCGACGTCTTGCCGGTGAGCAGCGGGGCAAGCCAGGCCTCGGCGGCCGCCGCCAGCCCTGCGTCCGAAACATCCGGCCATTCGGCGCCCTCGACGCGGCGCAGGAATTGCACGCGATGGCGCCATTGGCGCAGCCCCTTCGTCGACGGCAAGCGGTCGAGCCCGGCGACGACAATTGCCGCAGCGAACAGCTTCGCGGTGGTTTCGTCCGGCGTCACAGGAAGGGGTTGCTCGCTCAACACGATCGCCCCGAGCCGGCGCGACCTCCTCGCCCGCAAGGTCAGCGTCTTGGCGTCGCAGTTGACCTCCGCGGTGGCTTCGATCCGGTC
>JASHYD010000342.1 GCA_030043175.1 Xanthobacteraceae bacterium
TGCAGCATCTCCGCGCGATGCCGTTGCAGGAATGACGGCGGGTAGAGGTCCAATAGCCGCGCGTAGAGGCGTAACGACCGGGACTGCTTTGGCCGCGCAGGGCTCGTCATGGCGTCACGCGGTCCCGAACTTGCGGCGCGCGACGCGGCGGATTTCAAACCGAGACGCTCGCGAACCTTGACTATATCCGAGACGGATATATCATGGGACCTGTGAGCAGGTCTAGCCCACGGGGCACGCTTACGCCGGCGCTCTTGCATATCCTCCTGGCGCCCCATGGCCGGGACCGGGGCGGCGACGACATCATGCAGCAAGTCAAGGAAGACTCTCAGGGCGCAGCGACGACGGGGCCTGGATCGCATGATCGCGGCCGGCTTGGTCATCAACAACAACACGCGTGATCCGTCGGATCTATTACAAGCTCACTGGCAATATCACCGTGTCACGGATGCATATAATTTGGTCGACGGCAAATGCCCGCAGTTGCTCAAGGAGGCTGCGCCCCAGGGTCGAAAGGGGGTCGGGGTTATCCAAAGCTCCACTCAAGAACGACCCGCGGCTTTTCCCGGCAATGGAGCAGTAGGCCGCGCACGTTTTGGGCGTGATCGTGATCCACATAGCATATCGTGACGCCCGCGCCAATCGCGAAACGAGGCGAAACGAGGCCCGCCTCCCGCGCCAGCCCTCGCCCTTGGAGCGAACTGCTTGCCTGCGGCGTTGAGTTTGGTGGCAAGGTTGTGGGGGCCTTGTACTGGTCGGTGTCTTTATCCCTCTCCGTTCTCGAGATTGGTCTTCCAGTCGATACGTGAAAGCGCCGTATCGCGCGGGACCATGATAATTTTTCCATCGTCCTCCGATTGATACAACACAGTGCTGTATCCTCGTAGCGGTACGCCAGGTCTCGGTCCGTCATAGGGTTTGGGCTCGACGGATCGATGCCCAGCGCCTTGTTGAGATCGCTGGCATTGAGCGGCCGTCGCTTGAGGCCGAGCTGTTCACCTCCGGAAGTTCGCGCGCGCCGCATCTCGGTCATCGGGTTTCATTTCATGGCCGGATCGGGACAGGCTTGCTCGTCGGGCTTGACCAACAAGCTTCGACGCACGATGAAAATGATATGTGTTAATCTGGTCAGTGTGACATTCGGGATTGCCTCAACATGGAAAAATCGCGCGCCGTGGCACATTCCCGTACATCGTCAGCTTGAGGGGAACGCAATGTCGCTTCTTCGAAGACTGATCGTTGCATCAATCGCTGTCTTGCTTAGCGACGCGGCCTCAACGCAGGCTGTCACGGTGACGACCGGAACGGTCATCAACGGGGTCATAGTGGTCAATACGCGTGACGGCGCGCTGACGCCAGGCATGGCGGTGGTCGTTGACAACGGCAAGATCGCCAGGATCGTCAAGGCCAGTTCGGTAATTGCCGCCGGAGCCGCGCAGACGATCGACGCATCGGGCAAATATGTCGTGCCGGGCTACCTCGATATGCACGCGCATGTGATCGATCGCGCCGATATGCAGACGACCCTATGGCCGCTGCTGATCGCCAACGGTATCACCGGCTTTCGCCAGATGTCGGGCTCTCCCGAGCTTTTGGCACGCGGCCAGCGTTTGCGTCAGGAGATTGCAGCGGGGACCCTTGTAGCACCGGAACCGCTGGTTCTGGTGGGACGCCTGTTCAATCTAGCGCCGGACGGCGACCGCGCTGGCATAACTACACCGGCGGCGGCAGTTGCGGAGGTGCTCGAGCAGAAGCGAGCCGGCACCGACTTCATCAAGGTGATCAACGTCAACCGCGAGGTTTTTCTCGCGACCATGGAGGAGTCGAAGAAGCAGGGGCTCGATGTCGTCGGGCATCTCTTTCCCTCCGTCAGCGGAACCGATGCCTCCAACGCTGGTATGCGGGCGTACGAGCATCTCGGCGCTCTCCTCGGCAATATTCTCTTCGATTGCTCGACCGATGAGCCAGCCGTGCGCCTGGGATTGATAGCTCAAGGCATCGCCCGCGGGCAGCATCCGGCTCCGCCGCGGCCGACCCCCGAAATCATCCAGCGGGTTCTTGCAACGCCGACGATCGCTTTGCGCCCGGACGACGTTGCGCTAATCCAACGCGCCATCGACACCTATAGCGAGGACCGCTGCCGCACCCTCGCGAATTTGCTCGCAAAGAACGAGACCTGGCAGGTGGTGACGCTCATTCGAAACAAAACGATGCTGATGCCAGATCTGCCGGAATTCCAAGATGACGCGAATCTTAAATACGTCGCGCCGGGGGTACGGACGACGTGGCGGGAGGCTCTGGATATCTTCGGCCGAACGACGCCGGCGGTCGCGAAGGCCACCTACAAGAAGCTCTATGACTACAACCGTCAGATGGTCGGCTTGTTCAAGCAGGCGGGCGTCAAGATCCTCGCCGGCGACGATCTCGGCGGCGGGTGGGTCATCGCCGGATTCGGACTGCATCAAGAATTCCGCGAGCTGGCGAAGGCTGGGCTCTCGCCGCTTGAAGTTTTGCAGACGGCGACACTCAACGGCGCCCAGTTCCTGCGCCGCACAGGAACCATTGGAACGGTCGAGGAAGGAAAGAGCGCCGATCTGGTGCTGCTCGATGCTAATCCAATCGCGAGTGTTGAAAATCTCGACCGCATCTGGGGCGTCGTTCTGCACGGACGCTACTACTCCAGATCCGCGCTGGACAACATGAAGGATGAGATCGAATCGCGACCATGACAGCATTGATCAGAGGTTGCCTCCCCAAGGGTACTGGCAGCACGTCCGGTATACCTCGCTCACCGGCGCGACGTCATGGCCCGAGGCTGCCGAGTCGTGCGAAACGATAGTCGACAGCTCTGGAAGAGCGAGATTACGCTTCCACCATCGTTGGAGCGGATCGCGGACATTGTCCTCCGAAGAGAAAGAAATGACTGCATTCGCTTTGGCGCGCTTCATCCCGAACAGCCGCTGAAAGACCGTCCCGCCGGTGCGGGCCAAGCACGATACCGAGAGGACATGGCTCAGCCCGCTTTTATTCGTTTTGCATGCGACCCGACTGGGCTAGCGTGCCCCACTGCTAGAGGGAGGCAGGTTGATGCGGCGGCGCGAGTTCATCGCTGGGATCGGTGGCACGACGGTGGCGTGGTCGCTGGGGCAGGGGCGAAGCAGCAAAATCTTCCGGTGATCGGCTATCTTGACTGGTACGAGCCAAGCCCGAATAGACCGGCAATGATCGAACTTCGCGCCGGCCTCGCCGAAGCCGGCTTCACGACACAGTCTTCTCGCCGTCGCAATCCGTATGGGGCGAATAGCCGATCATTGGGTCAGATTCGATCCTCAAGGTGCACCGCCCGAGGGACGGCAGCTGTGTCTCTGACAGCGGAAAGTCTGACTGAGGCTCGCCGGGTGGCTGCATTTCCAGTCTCGCTGGAACCTCTTGAAGCTCGTGACTCGCCTCCGGGCCGGAGCCGCAGTCATCAAGGCGATGCAAGAGGGTGCAACACACAAGCATGAGTGCAAATCAGCCACCGGATGGCGCACTCGCTGTGACGGCCAACGCCGAGTAACTCGGCGAACTCCCCAAATAGGTGGCTCCGTAATCAGGCCTACTCGAAGTCATATTAGGCTGCGTCAAAACAATCGCCGCATGGGCTTGCGCAGCATACTGAAAGGTGGCAAGCGCGTCGGGGACAGGCCCCGAGGCGTGGAAGTACGGCAGCCACTCAACGCGGTCGGGGCTGGATTTCGACAACTGCTCGCAACGGCGCGAACATATGGAACGTGAAGGAAATACCTCGGCACAGGAGCAGGGATATCTTGGCTGGTTACCTCAGTGCGGTACTGCGACGGCACGTTGGGTCACGAACGGAAATCCGCGCTAAACTGGAGGCGCGGCATATGCATCGCGCGTTTCCCCTGGGGAAACCTCGAACGCGATCGTAAAAGCCTGCCCCATCACCGGCTCCGAAACTGCCGCCAGATCAGGAACTCCTGGAACAGCTGCTCGGTGCTGCTTGCGGAGCGCAGGCCGTCGGACGCAGCCGCCTGGTCAGCCGGCGCACCGTTGTTATTGGGAGTGTTGCGCTGCGCCTGCGCGGGCTGACTGTCGAGCCACTGCTGCGCTGCGTCGAACCGGGTCCAGCCGGGCAACGTGGCTGCGATGTTGACCTCGCGCCATTTCGGATGGCGGGGCGGCTTCTGCAATTCACCAATCTTCGGAAAGAAGGCCTCGACGAACCGCTGCACCCGCCGGTAGCGGTCGACATTGGTCTTTGGCCAGTTGTAGGCGATCAGCACGGCACCGACTGCAACCGTATCTACGGTTTCGCCGGATGGAATGAGTTCGGGATAATCCTCGTGAGAGAAGCTCGTCGGCAGATAGTCGCCGATGAGTTGCTTAGGATAAGGGATCGGGACCAAACGCAGCCGGTCGCTGCGGGCCAGTTTCAACATCGAGCGGACCGGCTTGCCTGCAATCAACGCTGTCGCGGCAATTTCGCCGCTCCTGACCTTGTCGAGGGCTTCGATCTGAGACATGCTGACCTCTTCGACCTGGATGTCGAGGGTCTTGAAGAGGTCGCGCATCGAATAACTGGTACCGCTGCCCTTCGCATCAACGTTGACCTTGAGGCCGCGCAACTGCTCGATCGAAGTGATGCTGGGCCTGGCGACGAGATGGACCTCCTCGTTGAACAGTTTCGCAATGTAGACGATCTTGTTGTCGACTTGGCCCAACCGCTCGTTGGAGCGGCGGAAACTGTTGAGAATGTTAGTTTGCGTCAAGCCGATATCGACGCCACGCACGTAGCGCACGTCGCGGATATTTCGCGGGCCGCCGATGCCGGCGATCGGCAGGATGCGCAGATTGTCGCCGTCATTGAGCACTTCGGCCAGATCGTAGGCCATCTGCAGGTAAGTGTCGTCTGAATTTGGGCTGCCGGAGATGAGGCCAACTGTATTCTCGTTGGGCTGTTCATTCTTGTAGATGCCAACGCCGATGAGATAGTCACCCATCCGCTCGACCCAGGCCGACTTGTCTTCGATCGTGTTGGTTTTTGGATTGAGCCAGCGGAAATCGCTCCAGCCGTGATAGGGCGGCGTGCTGGCGATCCTCATGAACTCCTGGGTCGTGAACTTACCGTCCTGATCCCTCATGTCGTGCAGGTTCTTGCCGCGGATCTGCGGAAAAGCGCCATTTGCAACATGCAATGTGCCGTCAATCGTGTGAACCCAAGGGTACAGGTCGCGATCGTTGAACGCACCGTTGTTGATGGAGCGAAAGGTCGCTTCCGCCCCGTCCTTCCTGAATTTCTCCTGCACGTGCCGGACCATCGCCACGGCCTCGTCGCGGGTGCCGAATTCAGCGGCGCGCACCGGCAGCACTGAGCTCGCGACGAACGAGATCGCGAACATCAAGGCGGAAAGAACGGCGGCCGCAAAGCGCATGGCTCTTCCTTTCAAATACGTAAACAATGAGGGGATTGCGATCCGCGCGGGCAGAGAAAATGGCGCTCAATTCCCTGCGTGGCAATACGGCGGCAGTTAGGCGTGCGCATGGTTATTCACCGGAGAATTGCAATGACATCCCATGTGCCGGCGTAGCCAATGTTCGCCAAGTCTGCGCTCCCCGGATGACGCGGCTGTTTGGTCGGGGGCCCCGGGGGCGGAGTGACCGCGACGTCAGCGGGAGCGCCACACGGGCTCACGGCGACACCTGGCATCAGTCAACACCGATTCTCCTAGCCTTCATCAGGGAGTAACACGGGCCGGACAACCTGCATCGCCTCCGCTTTCAGAATTTCAGCCACCTCAATTCGAATCGTCGATCACTTAAGTGCGCTCGGCCGACGAACATCGCCTTGCGGTCTACACATCCATCGGGGATCCATCGCGAGTGCCTACGGCCCACATGCGGATTATCATGGTTCCCGCGAATGAACCTATGCCCCTGGTAGCATCGCGTAATGCGGCAGTTGGCGAAGTGCTGCACGTTACCAGCTCCGTGTAAGCGTTCGAGACCGGCGCGGATGCGTCTGAACCCAACGGCCGTGTCGCCCACCTGAATTGAAGCCGGGGCAGATTTGCTAATCCGCTAATAGGCGCGGAACCTTCCATGCACGTCGCCAATGGGAAGCAAAGCTCCGTCTTGTCTGCTCACCGGGGGCCTGACAACGACGACATGACCCATCAAGATGCGTGCGGATCAGTGCAACCGGAGGAGCGGATCCGGATAGCACCCCGTTCAAGATTTCGGGGCCGAGTCGACCGTACAGCCTGTGCCGAAACATCTCGAGCCCCGCTGGCCCGTCGTCAGCGCTGCCGGTTGAGCAGCGCCCATGCTCGAGCAGGGGCCATCCCATAACGCAGCGCCTGATCGATCCACACCATGGCGAGTGGCTCAAGCAGGCGTGCGGCGGCGAGCGGCCCAGCATCAAGGACCTCGAAGCCGAGGTCTTCAACCAGTCCTTTTACGACCTGCTTGGCCTGTGGATCGTCGCCGGCCACGAACTGTACGGGGCGAGCGGGGTAGCCCGAGGTGTCGCCGAGGACATCCGCGCCGACCTGGTTTAGCGCCTTAACGACCCGGGCGGCGGTGCGGCTTGCGATGAACTCCGCCGCCGAGGCCTCGAACCCGATGCTCAGTCGGAGGCCGCCTTTATCCGGCACCAGCGGATTGGTCGGGTCGATGAGTATCTTACCGGAAAGATCGCCACAGTCGTTGAGCGCTGCTTCCACGGCATGAAACATCACAGCCAAGGCGATGACTTCGGTCGTAGTGGTCGCCTCTTTCACGCGCAGGTTTGGACCAGGACCGGGTGCGTTGGCGGGATCACGCACGCCATAGACCACGTCGTGGCCCGTATTGGACCAAGCTTGGCCTATAGCGCGGCCAACGTTACCGGCTCCTATGACGGCGATGCGCATGATCCACGCTCCTTGTGCACCCCGCGGACGATGCAGATCCTGCTTCGGTGACGTGCAGCGTCACGTCCGAGACGTCCAAATGGGCATGGCGCATTAGACAGGACATATACCATCGATGCAAACATAGCTTTGCGGCCTGCTCGCGGGCCACGAAAGGCCTGACAACACGGAGTCAATGGGTGCTGCGAATGTCGTCGCAGATGGTTGCGTCGCTACCCCCCGGCGTGCTTACCGCAACGACCTGTGTTGTGCCCAGGTCATGGTGGCACAGCTGGCGCCGACCTTTCAACGCACTCCAGCTCGACGCCGCGGGCGAAGAAAGCCTTGCCGGTGACTTTCGTACCAACGCGAGGACTATCACGGCCCTGCTCGATATGGTCAGCGCCGCGAGCGGTTGTACGGCGTGCCAGATCTGCAGGATCGCGACGCTCGCTGATCAGGCCACAGCAAGCCGGCGCATGATCTCAGCAGTCGCAGCGTCCGCCGGAAAGAAGGATTCGATTGCGAGCTCCGATAGCGTAATGTCGACCGGGGTACCAAATACCATGGTGGTGCTCAAGAACGACAGCACGCCCGACGCCGAGTTGACCTGCAGCGGCACCACCCCCCGCCCAATTCACGCGCCCCAGCGGTATCGCGGCTTTTGCACCCCGATGGATAATCCCGCTGTTCGACCAGGAGATCGGCGAACACACGATCGGCCGTACTTCGACCTGCCGGTTGAGGATCGTTTCATTCGTGCCGCCGCAGCAGAGTCCGTCGAGAAGGACACTGTGAAGTTCATCGCGGGCGGACGCGGACCACGCATGCCCCTTTGCGCGACATTGTCATCAGGGATGATCTCTCCTTCGCTGAACATTGAATAGATCGTCCTGTGCGCCATCGGGTACTCCAAGGCCGGGTCCGAATTTATGTCGTAAATACAGTTAGTTGCCCCATTGCCCGTGGATACGGGAAATCTGCACGTCCGGTTCGATGAGCCGGATGCGGAAACGGAGTCAAACACGAAGGCAGCGCCAGCCGAAAAAGGGGGGAAACAGATATGTCCGACCTACAGCCCCTGCGCCACATTCAATCTACGATTCGCGTCGCATCAAGCAAGGCACCGACACGTCCGCAAGATCCCGATCGCGGCGATTTCATTCAGCCTCAGAAGGCGATAGGCTCGTTGTGGACGGAGATCGAGGAGGAAGCGGAGGGCTTCATCGCGGGGGTTATCGACTGGACCCGCCATTTGGCCGCTTTTTCGCGCGCACGAAGCAGCGCGCATCTCATGCTGTTCAGTCCTCAAGGAGAATTACCATGAATCGACGTAGTATCTTCAAGTTAGCTGCCGTGGCCCCGCTGGGGCTCGCCGTATTGCCAAGCGATCTCAACTCTCAGCAAAGCACCCTCAAAGAGCAGCTGGTGGGGACGTGGACTATTGTCTCGTGGGAGGATGTCGCCCCCAACGGCACGAAGCGGCAGATCGCAAATCCAAAAGGCTTCCTTATCTTCGATTCTGGTGGGCGATACGCGCAAGTGATCGCCCGTGCTGATCGTCCGAAATTCAAATCGCCAGGTGAGCCGACCGTTGAGGAACTTGCTGCTGCAGCCGAGGACTTCTTCGCCGCCAATGCCGGCACGTGGAGGGTCAGCGAGGCCGAGAAGCTTCTCATCCAACAATTTGAGGCGGCGCTGAGACCCAATAATGAGGGCACGCTTTTCAGAAGCGGGATCAGCCTGTCAGGCGACGAGCTACGGCTCACCAGCGTCAGGCCGCTGCCTACCGGTGAAAGAATTGATGTCGTGTACCAGCGTGCGAAATAGCATCGGTGCAGCAACAAACGCGTGGTTTGCACTCGCAACCCCTTCCGACGCGGGCCGAGCCGCTGCCGCATGCCTACCGCGGCCTGCTTCTGCGCGATGACCTAAAGCTGCGCGATACTGCAACGCAATGCTCTGCGAACCCGCGAGGGCTACGGCGTTGTCTCCGAGGCAGTTCGCATCACAGCCGGTCTACCCGATAGAGCTTGCGCGTCGGGCCAAGGCCCGACGTGACAGGTCCTCAAAATCAATGCGCGCGAAGCTGACGCGAACCGATCGTCGCACGAGAATATTTCTTACCCAACCGCAACGTCGATGTGCCGAAGATTCCGGGTTCGCGAGCCTTGTCCTTGGTCTCGTTCAGTAATCGATCGCCGTATTGGCTCTTGGCGCGGACGATGGTCCGGGCCACTGCCTTGCCCAGGGAAGCAAGAAGCAAGCAACACCGGGCCCGCCGCCACAATATCCCGTTTGCCGGCCACGCACCCATCCGCTGGATCCCGACCCGCTTGCGTTGCGGGCGTTATCGCAGCCCAGGAGGGCTGGTGCGCCGATTAAACCCACGGGACATCCCACGCGTGGTTCATCAGCCATCGCGTCCTGGTGTGCCGCGTGTTGCACGTCGTCCCAAAAGTCGTTCATCGTCACTGTGTTCTTTGTGAACCCAGGGCTGTTCTGCTCAATCAGGATCTCGCGCAGATTGAAGGGTCGTTGCCTGAGAAGTCAGCGGCTGAATGCGCTAGTTCTGAGAAGAAATAGAAGCCGAGGCTGCTCGGCATGACCTGCCTCTGTGGACCGCGGAGCGAGGATCGCATCTCGGCATGACAGCTGGTACCCCGGACAGCCGCAGATTTGACGCATCGCAAAGTCGGCAGAGCGGGGCCTGGAGCAACCATTCCCACGCCTGGCATTCGACCCGCGATAAACTGCTGGCGATCTGATAGCAGCGACTGCGGCCCATCCTTATCGGTCAACTCTCTTGAATCTTGGCAGCGGCCAATTTGCAACCTTGAGTACGCTTATCGAAGTTGGACCGCCCCCTGCAGCAGCCCGTGACCCCTGCCAAGTGGAGTGCCACGAAGACTCAGACCTCTTTAGCGATCGCCGCTCGGCGTTCGAATTCAAGCACACCGCTGTCAATCGAGCCAAACCGCAAACTGACAAGGTCACGCACATAGTTCTGATAGAGCTTCCACGGCTTCTTCGAGCCCTGGCGCGGCAATTGATAGATTGCGCGCTGGACATAACCGGAGGAGAAATCGATCAGCGGCTCCGGCTTTACTGAGGGATCGCGCAGGCGCGGCGTGCACGCCACATAGCCGCGACGGTCCATGTGGTTGATAAGCCGGGCGACATAAGCGCAGGTTAGATCGCACTTAAGTGTCCAAGATGCATTGGTGTAGCCGAACGCGACGAACAGGTTCGGCACATCGCTGAACATCACCCCCTTGAAGTTCGTTGTCTCAGAGAACTTGACCGGGTTGCCGTCGCTGACGATTTGGATGCCGCCAAGCAACAACATGTTGAGCCCGGTTGCGGTCACGATGATCTCCGCGGCGAGCTCTCGGCCGGATTGCAGCCGGATGCCGCTTTCGGTAAAGGTCGCGATCCGATCGGTAACGACGCACGCTTTGCCGGCTTTAATGGTGCGGAAGAAATCGGCGTCGGGCGCAAAACACAGTCGCTGCCGCCAAGGATTGTAGGTCGGCGTGAAGTGAGTTTTCACGTCGTAGTCGGTGCCAAGCTCTGCACTCGCCTGGCTAATGATCCATTTTTTTACCGCCTCAGGCCTGCGCCGGCACAAGTAAAAAAAATAAGCTCCGAATAGCACGTAATACCAGCGTGCGATGGCGTAAGCGACCCTTCTCGGCACCCAGCCGCGCAGCCTCCCAACAAGGGCGTCCTGCGACGGCCGCGACAAGATGTAGGTCGGAGAGCGCTGCAGCATGGTGACGTGCGCGGCTTTCTCGGCAATCACCGGAATAATCGTCACTGCGGTGGCGCCGCTGCCGATCACCACAACGCGCTTGCCGGCATAATCAAGGCTCTGCGGCCATTGCTGCGGGTGGATGATGCGGCCAGCGAATTTTTCCGCGCCGGGAAATTCGGGCGCGTAGCCGTTTGCATAGTCATAATAGCCGGTGCAGCTGAACAGAAAGTTACAGGTGAAGCGAACCGGCTCCCTTTCGACGCCGCGTTCAACCTCGATGGTCCACAGGGCATCGGCGGAAGACCATGACGCACTCTTCACGCGATGGCGGAAGCGAATCTTACGGTCGATACCGTAGGCTTCCGCCGTTTCGCGAATGTAAGTGCGGATTGACTCACCGTCGGCGATCGCTGCGTTCGACCCCCACGGTCGGAATGGATAGCTGAAAGTGAACATATCCGAATCAGAACGGATGCCCGGATAGCGAAACAGGTCCCACGTGCCGCCGATCGCATCGCGGGCTTCAAGGATGACGAAGGACTTGTCGCCGCACGACGTCTGCAGATGATAAGCCGCATCGATGCCGGAAAGCCCGCTGCCGACGACGATGACATCAAAATGTTCGCTCGTCATAGTACTCCACTCGCTTCAACGCTATCGTTCATTTTCGGCCCATGCTTCACGCCATCGTCGCAAGCTGGCTCTGCGCTGCGGTCGAACGCTGGGCCGTACGCTCGATGACAGCCGCCGCGCGATCGAGCGACGTAATCAGTATCATATGTCCACCACTTCAATCAGCTCGAGATCGGCGCCTGTCGCGTTCACCGCCAGTCCTTTGCCGTGTACCGCCGCGTCGAGGATCCGATCGCCAGGACGCGCCGGCACGGTCAGGTCTTTATAGCCGCCGCCCGCCCCAGAAATCGCGCGGGACCGGCTGCGGGCCGAGCAGCGTCGCCAGCGTTCGCTCGTGGATTCACGCTCGCCGGCGGAGTTGCCAAGGGCGACGCGATGAGGCGGCGCGACGGCGGTGCGGCCCCCCTCAAACGGCGGCGGTCCCGTTCCGGCCGGGGGTCACCGTGCCAGCAGCGCCAAACCGGCGACCTGCTGTGGGAGGTTCAGGGCCAACGCTAGTGCGATTCCGGCCTTAAAAGCCCTGCGGCAGTATCACATGTGGCCCGGCGAAAACGCGCACGTACCGGCAACTGAGGCCGCAACTTCAGCGCTGATAGCTATACGCCGGCCTTTTCATTAC
>JASHYD010000343.1 GCA_030043175.1 Xanthobacteraceae bacterium
CCGTGGTGGTGCGATCGTCCATGGGCTGCCGTCAAAATCCGTCAAATGAACCGGCATGCCCCCTCTCTACCTCGGCGCGCGAGGAGGGTTCGGGAGGGGGCCGGCGCGGCGCCAATCACATCCGTGATCGTGGTTAAAAGCGCTCACGGAGCGAACGCATCTTAGCATCATCCAATCATCTATGCTCCCACATTCAAGAGGCATACGTTACGGACCTCTTTCCGACAGATGAAAAAATGTCAATGCAGTGGTAGCGTGGTGGCGATCGGCAATCGCCACGGATTAGCGCCGAGAAAACTGCCCGCAATACGGGCCAAGAAGTCCCGTCCTACCCTTCTCGCGTGCAGGGATGAGCAGCCGTTACGGTCAGCGGGCGAGGCGGCGGTGATTGCGGTGACCGGCGGCAGAACGCGCGGGCGAAAGCGGATGGTTCGCCGTCATGGCTTCGGCCCTCCGCGTCATTTGCCCTTTGCCGGATCGACTCGCCGCATGGACATGATAAAAAAATGAGCAGGCGCCAACGCAGAGGTAATGAGCGGCCGCTGCGGCCTTCCTTGGTGAGGCAAAGGCGCGCGTGGCGCGCTTTGCCCAGCTGCAGAGCCCGGCATCGCCGCCCTCCTTGATGCATGTTGAATGCGGATTTCCTGTCTTCCTCGGGCTCCCTCAGGTGTTCAAGCCGTGCCGCGTCGTCATTGCCGGTTGGTGAGGCAATCCTCGACGGCTGCGCGATCGAAAGCTATTTTCCACGCCAACAAGACCGCATCGGGGAGCAAAGCGCCCATGAATACGCCCGTTACGCCGAACGCGCTCGCCGCCATTAAGCTCAACCTGCCGATCAGGCGGGGTCCCTACTATGGCGGGAGGTGGCATGAGCCGAAGAATGGCCGCTATGTCGAGCAGACCAGCCCCGGCACCGGTGACTCGCTGGGTCGAGTAGCCGAGTCCGGCGCCGAAGATATCGATGCCGCAGTCAGCGCCGCCAAGGCGGCGTTCGCCGAATGGAGGCACGTGCCGCCGCTCGAACGTGCACGCATGCTCAAGGAGGTCGCACGGGTGCTGCGCACCAATGCCGGCGAACTGGCGATGATCGACTCCGCTGATTGCGGCAATCCGATTTCGGAGATGATCGGCGACGCCAATGTGGCGGCCGCGCAGGTCGAGTTCTTTGCCGGACTGGTCACCGAGATGAAGGGACATTCGATCCCGCAGGGGCCGGACCGGCTGAATTTTTCGGTGCGCGAGCCGTTGGGAGTCGTCGGCCGCATCGTACCGTTCAATCACCCGTTCATGTTCATTGCCGGCAAGGCAGCGGCTCCCCTCGCCGCCGGCAATACGATTGTCATGAAGCCGCCGGAACAAGCGCCGTTGTCGTCGCTGCGGCTCGCTGAACTGATCGACGGTCTGCTCCCGCCCGGCGTGTTCAACCTGGTGCCGGGCGGCAAGGAGGCGGGAGCCGCGCTGGCTGGTCATCCGGACGTCGCCAAGATCGCACTGATCGGCAGCGTTGCGACCGGCAAGGCGGTGATGCGGGCCGCCGCGGATACGCTCAAGCGAGTTCTGCTCGAGCTCGGCGGCAAGAACGCGCTGATCGCCTACCCCGATGCCGACCCCGACGCCGTTGCGGGCGGGGTCGTCGGCGGCATGAACTTCACCTGGTGCGGCCAGTCATGCGGCTCAACCAGCCGCGCATTCATCCATGAAGAAATCTATGACGCGGTGATCGAGCGCATCAAGGTCCGCATCAAGCGATGGCAGCCCGGCATCCCGACTGATCCGGCCACCACGATGGGCGCCATCATCTCCAAGACCCAGTTCGACCGCGTGATGGGCTACATCGAGTCCGCCACGAGCGAGGGGGCGCGGCTGGTCACCGGGGGTGGTCCGCCCAGCGACCCGGCGCTGGCCAAAGGGCTCTATATCGAGCCGACGGTGTTCGCCGAGGTGAAGCCAACCATGAAGATCGCCCGCGAGGAAATCTTCGGGCCGGTTGTCGGCACATTCAGATGGAGCGACGAAGCCGTAATGCTGGAGCAGGTCAATGCGGTCGAGTATGGTCTGACCGCCTCGATCTGGACCAACGATCTTGGTACGGCGCACCGCGCGGCCGCCAATGTCGAAGCGGGCTTCATCTGGATCAACGACGTCAGCAGACATTTCCTGGGCACGCCTTTCGGAGGCTATAAGCAGTCTGGCATTGGCCGGGAGGAATGTTTGGAGGAGTTGCTCTCCTTCACCCAGGAAAAGAACATCAACATTAATCTCGCAATGCCCGCGAAGGGCCGCAGCTGATGGAAGATGTCGCCATCTCACATGGAGGATGCAAATGATCGGACTTTCCGCCACTCTCCGGCACGCCGCCGTCATCGTCACGGCGATCGCCTGTGCGATGGCTATCAATTGTATCCAGCCCGCATCCGCGCAAAAGGCGCCCGACTATGCGGCTCTCCTGGCGGCGCCCGATCGCAGCGACGCTGACCGTCAGGCCGACAAGCGCCGCGATCCGGTGCCGTTCCTTGCGTTTGCCGCTCTACGGCCGGGTATGAAGGTGCTCGATATGGGAGCCGGCGCTGGCTACAGCACCGAGCTCGTCGCGCGCGTCGTTGGTCCGACCGGGGTCGTCTACGGTCAGAACCCTCCCGACAATTTCGAGCGGGCAAGGAATGCTCTTGCGGCGCGGGCCGCGACGTCGGCGATGAAAAACAGCGTGGCTGTCGTGAGGCCTTACGACGACCCGCTGCCTGCCGATGTGCACGATCTCGACATGGTCACCTATTTGTTTTTCTACCATGACACGACTTACCTCAATGTCGATCGCGCCCAGATGAACCGCAAGCTGTTCGCGGCGCTCAAGCCCGGCGGCGTGATGGTCATTGCCGACCACTCCGCCAAGGCGGATTCGGACATTTCAGTCGGCAAGAGCCTGCATCGGATCGACGAGAGCATCGTGCGCCGGGAAGTTGAGGCGGCAGGCTTCAAACTCGTTGCCGAGGGAAATTTCTGGCGCAGCCATGAAGATACGCGCGATTTCTCGACGCAACGGCCGACCGGTCCCGTCGACAATTTTGTGCTGAAGTTTCAGAAGCCGCAGTAATCGCTCAAGGACAGCCGGCGGTCGGCCAGCCACCGCGGATTAATCAGCTGGTGCGGCGCCCGCCGGCCCGGCGTCGCCAGCCCGCAAGCCGGCTGGCGGGATCGACGTCCTCGGCGGGAGCAGCGGCGTCACCGGTGCGCTTTGCTTTCTCGGGCCCTCTCTTCTCGGGCCCTCTCTTCTTGGGCCACAACGTCAATGCGGACCATCGGGCTCGTGCGTCGTGATGGTTTGGCTTTGCGTATACTCGCGGATTCCTTCGATCCCGGATTTGCGGCCGATTCCGCTTTGTTTGACGCCTCCGTACGGCGCGAGATGGTTGATGGCGTGAACACCATGGGCGTTGATCCAGACCTGCCCTGCCTCGATCTGACCGGCCACGCCGACAGCCCGCTCAACGTCGCGGCTCCACACCGAGCCACCCAGCCCGTAGATAGATCGATTGGCGCGCCTGATCGCATCGTCGAGGCCGTCGTAGGTGACGACCGGTAGGGCGGGGCAGAACTGTTCTTCTGCCATCAGCGGCGCATCTTCCGGGATGTCCGTGACCACCACGGGATGCATGAAATAGCCAGCCGAGAACGTCGCCTCGCTATCGACTCTGCCGAGCCTGACGACATTCGCACCACGACGGACGGCATCATCCAGCAGTCCCTGGCCCCGCAATTGAGCCTTGCGCGTGTGCAGGGGCCCCATGGTGACCGAAGGCTCGAGCCCGTCGCCAACAACCAGGGACTCCGCGGCGTGACACAACGCTTCCAGAAATTCGTCCCGGCGCGTGGCCGGCACATATATCCGTTTGATGGCCATGCATACCTGGCCGGTCATTTGAAACGCCGCCCCCAGCATGGACTTCATCGCCGAAGCGCTGAGATCGGCGTCGTCCAGCACGATCGCCGGATCGTTGCCTCCCAATTCAAGGGTCACTCCCTTAATCGTCTGGGCGGCATTCGCCATGATGTGGCGGGCGGACGGAATGCTGCCGGTGAATCCGATCTTACCCACATCAGGATGGGTAGTGAGGGCATCGCCGATCTCCTCCGGCAATCCGGTGACGACATTGATGGTGCCGAGAGGCAGCGCCTCCGCGAACATTGCGACCGACCGGATAAGGGCCAGCGGACAGGTTTCCGGCGGCTTGAGCACCACGCAATTGCCGGCCAACAAAGCCGCAACGATCTGCGTGAAGGCGAGCACGACCGGCGAATTCCAAGGTACGATCGACACCACAACGCCATAGGGCCGATTGACGACGAAAGTCCGGCCATGCGGGGCTTTGAGTGTGCGACCGGCATCCAACTCGGCCGCGTAGGCGAGCGCCATCTGCTGGCGCTTCGGCACACTGATGAGCTCGCCACGGGCTTCCGCGAGCGGCTTGCCGTTTTCGCGCACGAACGCGGCTGCACGACGATCGATGTCCCCCTCCAGTCGGGCAAGTGCAGCGGCCAGCAAATCGGCACGCTCCACGAAGGTTCGCGCGGCCCAGGCCGGCTGGGCAGCCTTCGCGGCCGCAACGGCCTGGTCCACATGCTCGGGACTGCCCCGTACGATGGTTCCGACCCGGTCATCTGGCCTGGCTGGGTTGCAGACCTCAATGCGGACGGGACCGTCGACGCGCTTGCCCGCAATCAGCATGGGTTCATGGATGGGGGCTTCCACGTTCTGCCTTGTGGCCATGTATTTCCTCCGATCGCCGTTTATGGATGCCGGTTTATGGATGCCGGTCACCGCGCATCAAATGTGTGTGAGATGCGCGATTTCCGCCGCAATACAGCGTATCCGTTAATGTGATCGTGGCAATGACCGTAAACGAGCCGCCGCCGGCAGACAACCGCGGCGGCGATGTCGACGCGGATGAACAAGACGCCTAACCGTACAACGGTTGTACCCGCGGATAAGGCAGAGCGGCAAGTTCGTGGATCATACCTTCGAGGTCTGTTTCCTCGATCCGGGGGTATGCGTTCATTTCGGCTAAGGGAGCTGACCGATGACCGAGTCGCTAACGCGCATAAAAAAGGGAATCACGCCCCTCCGATCAGCCTTCCTGGTGGGCGCCCTGTTGCTCGTTGCCGGAGCCGGCATTGCGCTGCGGGGATCGGCGGGAGAGGTCGGCCACATGATCCCGGCGCCGGCGCTCGATGAAGGAACCGCCGCGAACGCGCCGGCGGCAACTTCCGAAGTTGCCGTACTGGCCGGCGGGTGTTTTTGGGGCGTCCAGGGCGTCTTCCAGCACGTCAATGGCGTGACCAACGTGGTTTCAGGCTATGCGGGCGGCGAGCAGAAGACCGCGCATTATCAGATGGTGGGATCGGGTACGACCGGCCACGCTGAATCGGTTCGGATCACATTCGACCCCGCCAAGATCAGCTACGGCCGTATCCTGCAAATCTACTTTTCGGTCGCCCATGACCCGACTCAGCTCAACCGCCAGGGGCCGGATGTCGGCACCGAGTATCGCTCGGCAATCTTCCCGACCAGTGCGGAGCAGGCGCGGATCGCCAAAGGCTATATCGTGCAGCTCAACCAGGCGCGGGTCTACAATAGCGCGATCGTCACCAAGATCGAGCCGGCCCGCGAGTTCTACGCGGCCGAGGACTACCATCAGGATTACATGACGCTGCACCCGACACAGCCTTACATCGTCTACAATGACTTGCCGAAGATCGAGGATTTGAAGCGCGTCTTCCCAGACCTCTATCGCGCCGATCCCGTGCTCGTTGCGACCGCGGGGCCATCGAAGCAGGGCGCGTCGGGGTCAAATTGAACCCGTTTGCGTGCCGATCCGCGCAATTTAGAGCGGCCCTTGAGGTGACCCAAGTCGGCCCAGAAGCGTCGGGCGCGGGTCGGGTTTGAAAACAGGGCCTGCCAATCCCATATGGTTTGCGATGTCCCAAATGTCTCCCGCAGACCCCGACCTTTCCGGTAATCGGAGAACCGACAACGACCAGTCACGCGAAGCGATGGCCTCGCTTGATGCGCTGTCCAGCGGCATCGCAGCCTTGGTCGATCGGGTCGGGCCAGCCGTCGTGCGCGTCGAGCCGGCCCGCAACGGTCGGCAATCGGGCGGCATCGGCTCCGGCGTGGTCATTTCGCCGGACGGCCTCGTGCTGACCAACAGCCATGTGATCCACGGCCATCATGAGGCACGCCTTACGGATACCGAAGGCCTCAACCTGGAGGCGCGGTTGATCGGGGAAGATCGTGATACCGATCTTGCGCTGTTGCGGGTGACGTCGGCGCGGCGGCTCACATCCGCAGAGCTCGGCGACTCAAAGCAGCTGCGCCGCGGCCAGCTCGTGGTCGCCATCGGCAATCCGCTGGGGTTCGAATTCACCGTCACGTCAGGCGTTGTTTCGGCGCTCGGGCGCTCGCTGCGCGCCTCCAATGGCCGCCTAATCGATGACGTCGTGCAGACCGATGCCGCCCTCAATCCCGGCAACTCCGGCGGCCCGCTGGTGTCGACGCGCGGCGAGGTGGTCGGCATCAATACGGCCGTGATCGCGGGCGCCCAGGGCATTTGCTTTGCGGTCGCCAGCAACACGGCGAAATTCGTGCTGGGCGAACTCATCCGCCATGGCCGCGTGAGGCGCGCTTATATCGGCGTATCGGCCCAAACCGTGCCGGTGCCGCGACGTTACTCCCAGGAATTTCGCCTCGACAACAGGTTCGGCGCCCTGCTGACCGGCATCGAAAGGGGCAGCCCGGCCGCCACCGCCGGCCTTGCCACCCAGGACATCGTGGTCAAGCTTGGCGGCGAGACTGTTGCCGGGGTCGATGATCTCGTGCGCCTGCTCGACGGCGGGCGGGTCGATCGACCGGTCGCCATGATTGTGTTGCGGTTCGGCAAGCTCGTCGAGTTGACGGTGCAGCCGATCGAGCGCCCCGTGTCGACCTGACGAGCCGAGAATCACAGTCGAAACGCGCGACGTAGCCGGGTCCTTCAGGGCTGAGGCTCAGAGCGCACCGGCGGGCCGGTTCTGGCCCCCCTATGCAGTGGCGGAGAATCGTGATCGAGGCGCCGCCCGCGGACCCCACGAAATAGCGCGGCGACCAGAGATGCCCCTTGCTGTTGCGAGCGCTCCCGAACGCAGCAATGGCTGGGAACTCCTGCTTCAGACGCGGAGAGGGGACGCCCTTTAGGCTGTTGACCAGTTCGGACAACTTTCGGCCGGAAGTTCACCAGCAGATGCGCTCCAGCTCGCCGTTGGACACTCCTTCAGCTCTACCTCAAAGTCGGCACATACAGGCTGGAATAATTCCTCTAAGTCTAAGCGTTTGAGATGCGTGGCAGTGAAAACCTTTCCCGGTCGCTTGGTGACAAACACCAAGCGGGCGTGAAGCAGATAGACAACGTGTCGCCCTTTACGGATTTCAAAGGATCAGACCAATGCTTGAAACGTCATGGCAACGACAGATGCATCGGCTTTATTGAGCCTAATACCGAACGGAAATGTTGCTCCACGGCGCCAATGCTTAGCTCGCCGAACCGGACGTTGCCCAGCAGGCGGCGCTCGTCCAGTGGCTTGGCGCGTGCCGGTATGTCTACAATCTTGGGTTTGAGCAACGGCGCGAGTTCGGCCGCGGCCGGCGGATTAACTACATCTCCCAGGCGCGCGAATTGACCATGCTCCGCGATGAGGTGGATTGGCTGAGAGGCCCCCCGGTCCATGCTCTCCAGAAGCCCTGCCCGCCGTTGAGGATGCGTTCCAGCGGTTTCGCGCCGCGAGCACCGCAATGCCTCGGTCAATGCCGAGGGTTGGGAAACCGGATTTCG
>JASHYD010000344.1 GCA_030043175.1 Xanthobacteraceae bacterium
CATGGTGCGTGACGCCTTTACCCAGGCGCTCGCCAAAGTTCCCGCTCCATGTCAGCTGTCTTGCGGTGCGCCTTCGCCGAAGTGCGGGCTGATCGGCTCGTCACCTTCAGCGAAAGCGGAAAGCGGAAAGCGGCGCGAATGACATAGCGCTTCTGGTGGGAAGAAAAGCAAAAAACTCTCCTTATGAGGTGAGCTCAATCATCTGGGCGGAATCTGAATGAGTTCGGCAAGTTGAGTGGGCGTAAGCGACGCTTGCATGAATTTGAAAGTGATCGCGTCCGTCATGATTGCCGCGACACCGGATACGCGATCTGGCGCCATTGCTGCCCTTGGCATGAATTCGTCGCGGATGCGAACCGCGAGGCGCTCCGGCACCTGCGCGTACTGCGCGTAAATTTTGACCCCCATGGGATTGTCATAGATCCATTGGTAAGTTTCGCGGTAGGCAGCCGCAAAACGGTTCATCGCATCACGGCGCTTTGCTAACGCATCGGCATTGACGATGTGCACGCGGACGGTTTGATCTCGCGTCGAGGGCGCGTCGCTTCCGCGCGCGATCAGGCGGATCTTTGCCTCACTGAGGGCGTCGAGTCCGAATGGGGGCGAAGCCCACCCCACATCGATTTGTCCGGACATCGTCTGGGTCATCGTCAACGCGGCGGCTCCAGTGGAGACCGGCCTTGCCGTGACATTGAAGTGCTTGATGAGTGCGAGCAGCGTGGTGTGGGTCGACGCCCCGTTGGTGGAATAACCGACAGTCTTCCCATTAAGATCAGCGAACGATCGGAGCGGGGAGAATTCGGGTACGTACCAGTAGAGGTCGCTCGTGCCCGTCGTTCCCGCCAAAAGAATCCGTACCGGCGCTCCTTTGGCGAAGGCGCCGAACACGCCCGTCGTACCGGCGGAAATACCAAGGTCTGCACTGCCGGAAATGACGGCCTGCATCGTCTCACCACCACCATTGGTGTAGAGGATGTCGAGAATCAGGCCGTGCTTTTTGAAGAAACCGGCTTTCTGGCCGACGTCAGGCAGGCCGCTGTCCCAATTGTTCGGTGCCCCCACGGCGACCTTGAGAACTTCATCGCAGGGGGCAACAGTGGGGCCAAGGCCGAACACAATGCATGTCGCGAGAAAAAAGGGCGCTGATAGAATTCTCCGGGTAGTCATTCTCGTCTCCGCAGCTCCAGCTGAACCGCTGACGATGGGGCCGTTTCAGCTGGACCAAGTCTCTGGCCTTTCTGCGCGCACACGCCCGCGGTCTGGGTTTCACCGCTCGATTGACCTTTGTGTACGAAGAAATACCATTGAGGGGCCTTCCAAACAACGAGGCCCATCATGATCGAACGCTTGGTCCTGAAGGTGAATGGCCGGGAGGAGGCCGTGTCGGTGGGTGGCGAAACGCCGCTGCTCTATGTTTTGCGCAATGACCTCGGCCTCAACGGTCCGAAATTCGGCTGTGGTCTGTCGCAATGCGGTGCGTGCGCCGTCTTGATGGACGGCGTTGAAATCCGCTCCTGTGTGACTCGGGTCGCAAGCGTGGTGAACCACGAAATCACCACCAGCGAGGGCCTTGGCGCGCCGGGCCAGCCTCATCCGATACAGGCGGCGTTTGTGGCCGAACAGGCTGCGCAATGCGGCTATTGCATCAGTGGCATGGTCATTGCTGCGGCCGCGCTGCTCAAGCGGAACCCGAATCCTTCGGCAGCGGAGATCAGAGCTGGAATGAACGGGCATCTGTGCCGCTGTGGGACCCACTTGAGAATCGTGCGCGCGATCGAACGCGCCGCCAAGGAGGGGGGCCGGTGATGAGCGGGCTGGATTTTTCACGGCGCCAAATCCTCGGGGCCGCCGGCGCGCTCATCGTCGGCTTGGCGATCCGGGGCACCGGGTGCGCTGCCAATGCGGCGGGGGCCGAGGACGCCGCCCGTACGGTCGCGCCCGAAAGTTTGGATACTTGGCTCTCGGTGATGCGCGACGGCTCCGTCACCCTTTTTACCGGGCGGGTGGATCTTGGGACCGGCACCGAAACGGTATTCGCTCAATTCGTGGCGGAAGAGCTCGACGTGCCGATCGAGCGGGTGCGCGTCGTCATGGGTGATACGCGATTGACGCCTGACCAGGGCAAGACCACCGCGAGCCTGAATGTCGTTCGCGGATCGCAGCCCATTCGCGTTGCGGCTGCCGAGGCACGCTCGGTGTTGGTGGCGCTCGCCGTCGAAAGGCTCGGGATGCCCGCAGCGGATCTGCGAACCGAGGGCGGTTTCGTCGTGCCGAGGTCGGCTTCCGGCGGGGGGATTTCGTACGGCGAGCTGATTGGTGAGCGGCGCTTTTCGGTGACTCTCGAGGTTGCCGGCAGGACTGCCGAGGACATCTCACGTGGCGTCATGCTCAAACCCAAGGCGCCGCTGAAACGCGCCAACGACTACAAGGTCGTCGGCAAGTCGATCCCGCGCTTTGATATTCCGGCTAAAATAGCCGGCACTTTCGAATACGTCCATAATGTCCGGCTACCCGGCATGCTTCACGGGCGGGTCGTGCGCCCTCCCGCGATCGGCGCGAAACTACTTTCGGTGGACGCTGACTCGGTTCGCGGCATTCCCGACGCGCAGGTCGTCCGCCGTAATGATTTTTTGGGCGTCGTCGCTCCGCGCGAAGAGGATGCAATCCGAGCTTTATCCGCGCTTCAAGCTGAATGGAGTACGTCCGAACCATTGCCTGACTTTGCCAGCATCTATCAAGAGCTGCGCAAGCTCGCGGTGGTGAGCGATGAGCTTGGTTACAATCAGGGTGACGTGGACGCTGAGCTGGCCAGGGGCAAGACCCGCCTCAAGGCCACCTATGATTTTCCCTTCCAGGACCATGCGATGATTGGGCCGTCCTGCGCGGTTGCCAGTGTTAACGACGACCGCGCCGTCATATGGTCGGGCTCCCAATGGCCGCAGGGCGACCGCAGCGATATCGCGAAAATGTTGGGTCTGCCGGTCGAGCGCGTGCAGTTGATCTGGCGGGAGGCATCGGGATCGTACGGTCGGCTCGGTTGCGATGATGCCGCAGCTGATGCGGCTATCATGTCACAGATTGTAGGCAAGCCCGTTCGTGTGCAGTGGATGCGCGGCGACGAGCATGGCTGGGAGCCGCTCAGTCCGGCGATGACGATGACCGTCGAGGGCGCCATCGATGGAGACGGTCGGGTGACTGCGTTCGACTACGTGCAATACTCCCCGAGCCATTCGATGGGTGAAAAAGGCAATCACCTTGCCTGGCACCTGATCGGGGGCGCGCCGGGGTGGGGTCGCAAAAGCGGTGCTGCTGCAAATGTTTGGTACGACATTGGAGCCAAGCGAGCGCGCAACGTCTATGTCGAGCCGTGGTTGAGGGGCATCTACCTCCGTTCACCAGGTGGCATTCAATCGATTTTCGCATATGAATCCTTCATGGACGAGCTTGCAAGTGCGGCCGGCATTGATCCGCTTGAATTTCGCCTCAAAAACACCGGTGATGCACGCGACCGTGACGTGCTGCAGGCTGCGGCTAATCTTAGCGGTTGGCAGCCGCGAATCCGGCAGAAGCAAAGGGGCGCGACCCTGATTGGCCGCGGAATCGCGATGGGCCGCTACGGTGCTGGCGAAAGCCGTTCGGCTTTGGTGGTCGACATCGAGATCGAGCGTTCTTCCGGCAAGATCGCGTTGACGAGGGCCTGCATCGCTTTTGATTGCGGCTTTGTCCTCAATCCTGACGGCCTGATCAATCAGGTCGAGGGCGGACTGTTGCAGGGGTTGAGCCGTGCACTCCACGAGCAAGTCATATTCGACCGTAGGAGGGTGACGAGTCTCGATTGGAACGACTATCGTATCCTGACGTTCACGGAACTACCGGCAGTGAAGACACAGCTTATCGCCCGTCCCGATGAGCCTTGGGGTTCTGCTGGCGAGGCCGGCACCGTCGCCACGGCGGCAGCGCTGGCGAACGCGGTATTTGATGCCACCGGCAAGCACCCCCGGCGCCTTCCACTCGATCCTGAGTATGTCAAAGCACTCATATGAGCGTGGCAGAAGGCGATTGGCGCAGAGCAGCGTACGCCTCGCAATTGAACTTTGTGTAATTGCTTAGTGCACGATAGACAACGAGGCGAAGTGTCCGCGTCCCGTGGCCGAGGCTAAACTTTGCATTATTCCAGATTAAGCGCCCGACGATTGACCTTCCTGTCTCGCGCGGCATTGAGCATCCGAAATGCAATGGTGCGCTTGGCGAATGAGATGAGTTCGCCGACGTTGCTCCGCATATTCGGGCAGCGCCGAAAATGACGCAAGCCAAGGCGGCTTCATCCGAACGAAAAGATGGTTAGCCTCGTCTGCCGATCACCCAAAGTGGCGCCGGGCCGCAAAATGAGCCAGCTCACGCTCGCCAGCGTTTTGTGGCGATGATTCGTGCGGGCCAAAGGCGCTCGATTCTGCGTCCGGCACACCGCTCACGATCACTGCCTTGCCCAGATCATCGAACGCGTAGAATTGAGGTGAAAGAGGTCGCGGCGGCTGTGGGCTCGCCGGCCAGGGCACTGCCGGCGATCGTTGCGACCACCGAGCGGGAGCCTTTCCCGGCACGGTCAGTCGCACCACACGGGTGGATTCATTTGGCGTGATAGTGCGTGAGTTTTGCGCCAAATCGCGAGTAATAAAGGTAGCTCTACGCAAGAATTCGCGGGCCACAGCGGCGCCTATTTTTTCTCTACGTCCTTCGGCGGGAGCGCGACGTTGGGCGGCAGGGTGGCGCGCTCCTCGACATGACTTTCACTGCCTCCTCGGCGTGGCCCCTGGCATGAACTATCTGATCAGCCGCAATGTGAGTGTGCCGCGGTCTCGTGGCGGACAGCCCATGATGTTTGGCAGCCTCTTCATGATTGCGAGCCGCGCGGTGTCCTTAGACTTTCGTGGCATGCCTCGTGCGCTGTCCATGGAGAATTACAAAAGTCAGTTCGCCCAACTGCCACACCTCACTGGTCATAAACCTGTA
>JASHYD010000345.1 GCA_030043175.1 Xanthobacteraceae bacterium
GACGCTCAATCTGATGCAGCTGTTTCAGCAGCAATATAAGATTTTCGGCTCGTTCGGCGGCTCGATCGCAAATATCCGCACCGTGCTTGCCAAAATGGCTGGCGGCCTCATGCCAGTGATCGACACCGAGGTCGCGCTTGCGGACTTCGAACGCGGCCTTGCGCGCCTAGAAACCCGGCAGGTGTTCGGCAAGGTCATCGTGAATTTCTAGGGCGAACATATGGTTGAAAGGTTGCCGCGCCGCCCTTGCCCTCTCCCCGAAAGCTGCGCGATCCCGGTGAGTGGGAAACGGCCTCACGATAGGCTCCGCATCCCCCGCAACCGGTTCCCTTCCTACCCCCTCCCGCATGCGGCGGAGGGCAGCGAGGACCTTTCCCCAACGAGGTGTGGGGAAGCAGTTCCCGCTCGACATTATCGAATAAGATACTAAGCGGAGCACGTTGTGCCGAAGACCTGGAAGCAATTCCGCCGGCTCGCGTTCGATCGGGTCAAGCAGGCGGTGGACGCTGTGGCTGGACGGAGTGCAGCGCTGCTGCTCGCCGGCATCCACCGCTGCGACCGCGTTGGCGTCAGCAACATCGCGGGAGCCTTGATGCGCAGGCTGGGGCCGTGGCTGCCCGAGCACCGCACCGGCCGCGACAACCTGCGAGCTGCCTTTCCGAACAAGAGCGACACCGAGATCGAAACCATTCTGCGCGGCGTGTGGGATAATCTCGGCCGCGTCGCAGCAGAGATCCCCCATCTCGATCACATCTGCTCCGGCGACCCCTACAAGCGCACGTTCATAGACTATACGCCGCAATGCATTGCGCGCTTCAATCAACTGAAAACCGAACGAAAGCCCGGCGTGGTTTTCGCCGCCCATCTGGCCAATTGGGAACTGCCGGCCGTCATCGCGGCGAGCGACGGGCTCGATTCGGTCGTTCTTTACCGTCGCCCCAATCTCGGCGCCGTCGCGGATGCCGTGATCGCGCTGCGCAAGGGGCTCATGGGGGAACTGGTGCCCTCGAGCATGGGAGCGCCGGTGGCGCTCGCCCGCGCTCTGCAGCAAGGCCGGCTGGTAGCCATGCTGGTCGACCAGCATTATACGCGCGGTGTTAACGTGACCTTCTTCGGGCGCACGTGTAAGGCCAATCCGCTCATCGCGATGCTGGCGCGTGAGATCGAATGTCCGATCTACGGCACGCGGGTGATCCGGCTGCCGGGCAACCGGTTTCGGGGCGAGATCAGCAGCGAAGTCAAGCCCGTGCGCGACGCGGACGGACGCATCGACGTGCGCGGCACCATGCAGGCGATCACCGACGTGATTGAGGGCTGGGTCCGCGAGCACCCGGAGCAATGGCTGTGGGTACACCGGAGGTGGCGATAGCCTTCCTGGCCCGGCAGGCCTTGAATCGACAAAAACACTTGGGCCATCACGTCCGTCGCGCAGCGCAGATCGATCGATTGGTGGTAAAGCCAGGCGTGCCGACTGCGCGGCCTTTGCCCACTCCACAGTTCGCGCAATATGGTTCGAACTTCGAGCCGCTCTGTTAGATGGACGATCTCTTCATGAACCCCATCCACGACCTCACCGCCCAGGCACTTTCGTCGGCCTATCGCGCCAAAGAGCTTTCTCCTGTGGAAGTGACGAGGGCGGCACTCGCCCGCGTCGCCGCGTGGGACACGAAGATCAATGCCATGTACGTGGTTAGTGAGGTGAGCGCGCTTGCCCAAGCGGCGGCTTCGGAAGCGCGCTGGCGCGCTGGCGCGCCGTTGAGCGCGCTTGACGGGGTGCCGATTACCATCAAGGACAACATCGTCGTGAAAGGCTTTGCGACGCCGGTCGGCACGGCAGCCGGCGACATGACGCTGGCCGCAGATGACGCGCCGCCGTCCGCCCGCGTGCGCGAGGCTGGTTGCGTCATCCTCGGCAAGACCACCATGCCGGATTACGGCATGCTGGCGTCCGGCGTCTCGAGTCTGCATGGCATCACCCGCAATCCCTGGAATCTGAGGCGAAATGCCGGCGGATCGAGTTCAGGCGCCGGTGCGTCGTTGGTCGCCGGCTACGCGCCGCTCGCGCTCGGCACAGATATCGGCGGCTCGGTGCGCTTACCGGCGGCCTATAACGGGGTCTTCGCCCTGAAGCCTTCGCTCGGACGCGTACCGGTCTATCCGCCGTATCTCGGCCGCGTGGTCGGCCCGATGACCCGCACGGTCGCGGATGCGGCACTGTTAATGACGGCGCTGACGAAGCCCGACGCGCGCGACTATATGGCCTTGCCATACCAGGAGGTCGATTGGCCACGCGTGGTTGAAGACGGCACCCGAAGCGAGCTTGAGGGCAAGAAGCTCGGACTGCTCCTCGATATCGGAGCGGGCCTTGCGCCGCAGCCCGCAGTCCGCGCCGCCATCGCGGCGGCCGCAAGAGCATTCGAGAGCTCGGGCGCCGTCGTCGAGCCTGTCACGCCGTTTTTGAACGCAGAAATCGCCGCCGGCATCGACGCTTTCTTTCAGGCCCGCCTGCTCGCGGAATTCCAGCTCCTGCCGCCGGAGCGTCAGGAGAAGGTGTTGCCGTTTATCGCGGCCTGGTGCCGCCGAGCCGAGACATTGAGCGCGGTCGATGCAGCGCGCAACCTCGCGCTCGTGATGTTGATGCGCGAGAAAGCCGTTGCGGCGACCGAACCTTATGATTTCCTCATTGCGCCGACCTCACCGATCACCGCCTATGGGGCCGAGGAAGCGACGCCCGGCAATGATCCGGCGCATCCGTTCGAGCATATTGCCTTCACGGCGCCGTTCAACATGTCGGAACAACCTGCCGCCTCGATTTGCGCCGGCTACGATGCCGACGGAATGCCGATCGGATTGCAGATTATAGGGCACCGCTTCGATGACGTCGGCGTGTTGCGCATGGCGCATGCCTACGAGAAGATGCGACCGCCGCAACGAGCTTGGCCCGAGAGCTGAATTTTTACCCCCGGCCTCTCTTCGCCATTAAAGCAAAGCGCTTGGCTCTGTTCGGACCCGCCGCGCGACTCCACATTCGGGGTCAGCTGATTCAATGAGCTGGGTGCCGGCTTAAGCCTTCAAAGCAGCCGGTCCTGGCCCTCATCATTAGCATGAGGATGCAGCCCGAAGGTTTCGTCTAGCCAAGGTTGCGGTTGCGGTGACGCCAAGTCGCATATTCCAGTATCGGCAGGGCTTCTCGCCAATTTTAATTCCGGATAATGCGGCCTGGATGGTGTGCCGTCTAACTACTACTCCTGATAGGGATGGTCGTGGCGCTCCTGCGCCGGCTCCTAAGATCCCTTCGACTTCCCACCCATCGTCGGCATCCAGAACCGCTCTTTCTGGCCCCAAATTAGTCACGCTGATGGGGTTTACACGGTTTTTACTGGGCGGACCAGGAGCGGGGCGGTTTCGGTCGAGGGAGAAAACTCTCATGCCTTTCCATTCCAAGACGCTCAGCGCGGCGCTGAGCATCATTGCGGCCGCGGCCGTGACCGCGCCCGGCCATGCGCAACAAAGTCCACCTGCCGCCGGGCAGGAAGGGGCACCGAATGTGAGCCCGCAAGCCCCGGCCACGGGAGCCACTCAGGCGCCGGTTCGCGGTGGTCGCGCAAAGTCTGCCGCAGTCATCGCGAGCGTCAATTTACGCAGCGGACCCGGAACGGACCAGGAGATCATCGCAACTATTCCGGCTGGAAGCAGGGTGCAGGTCGACGGTTGCACCGGCGAGTGGTGCGAGGTGACGTGGAATGGACAAAGCGGGTATGCGATCGCCCGCAACCTCAGCATCGGTGCGCCGCGCCAGGCGAGACCCTACGGGCCGCGACCCGGTTATGCCGGGGGCTATGGACCTGAGCCAGGTTACTCGGGGGGCTATGGACCGCAGCCCGGCGCGGGGGGCTATGGACCGCAGCCCGGCACGGGAGGCTACGGACCGCAGCCCGGCGCGGGAGGCTACGGACCGCAGCCCGGCGCGGGAGGTTATGGGCCGCAGCGCGGTTACTCGCAGGGATATGGACCTGAGCCAGGTTACTCGGGGGGCTATGGACCTGAGCCGCCGGCCGTCTATCAAGGGCCCGGCTACTATTCGCCGCCCGCCGTCGTGTATGGCCCGACCTATTACGGACCGGGGGTCTATTATGGCCCCGGCTGGGGTTGGCGAAGAGGGTGGTGGTAGGGTCTATTCGCGAACGTCCAGCGGCTCGGAAATTCTGCAAGACCTTGGCGCGCCCGCGCACGCGCGGGCACTTGAGATCGCGTGCACAGGTTCTCGCCTGAACGACGACCGGGTTCGTGCCCGATGTGATCTCGAGGATGATCGGCCACCCGGCACTCGTCATACGCACCTGGGACCATTGCAAAACGAAAACGAAGAGAAGAGATACGTCGCCGCGAGATATCGGAGTGCTCTTTTGCGAGCCGCGACATTTGTCGCATTACCGGAAGCTTGCATAGCGCCATTTGAGGGGAGGTAAGCCGCAGAGATTCAGCACCCCTGTCCCTTCGGTTGCTGATCACGACGTGATGAAATCCTAACGATGCACCCCCAGCGCGGCGGACAGGCCGCCATCCACCGCCAGCACCGCGCCGGTGATATATGACGCGGCAGGCGACATCAGAAACGCCACCGTCGCCGCGATCTCTTCCGGCACTGCGAAGCGGCGCGCTGGAATCTGGTCCTCCATGGTGCCGCGGAACTTCGCGTAGGGCGCGAGCATTTCGGTGTCGATGAAACCAGGCGCCACGTAATTCACGGTGACCCCGGTGCGCGCGACCTCGATCGCGAGCGTGCGCGCATAGGCGAGCAGCGCGGCCTTGGACGCCGCATAGGCGGCGTTGCCCTGGTTTGCTTGCAGCGCCGTCACCGAGCCAATCGCGACGACACGCCCGTCCCGGGCGCGCATCATCGGGCGCACGAGCGCGTTCGCGAGGCGGGTAAACGACCAGTAATTGACCTGCATGGCGACCTCGGCCTTGCCCTGGTCCATCATCATCGCGAGGGCGTCGTAGGTGTGGCCGGCATTGTGCACGAAGCCGCCAAAGCGCGTGTCGTCGCCAAACTTTGCCGTGAACGCCGCGACGGCGTCGCGGTCCGAGAGGTCGATCCGCAGCGCCAGGAAATTCTGCTGCGGGTAGGCCGCAGCGAGTGCCTTGACGGAAGCCTCGGCGGCATCGCCGGACGAACTGTATGTGAGAGTCAC
>JASHYD010000346.1 GCA_030043175.1 Xanthobacteraceae bacterium
CCCGGACGAACAGGCTGATGGCATCCATCCGATCCATAGGACTCCAATCATTCCTGAAATGGAATTGATACTATTCCATGTGCCCTTCTACACCGCCTCTCGAGGAATGGATAGATATCAGTCGTCGGGATCGAGACAAGCCCCAACGCAAAATCGAAAAGGAAATCGCCATGACGGACACCACCAACGAGCAACAGCGCGACAAAAAAATTCTCACCGCCATCGTCAAGGAAATGGCTGAATCCATGACCGGTGCGCAGAGCACGAAGCATTGGGCGCATGACGCTCTTTGGTTCGATATCCCGGCTTTTGCCTCGAGGGGCATCCAGCCGGCGCTGAGGATGTTCGACCGCGTATTCAGCGGGTTCACCTCGTGCAATATCGACATCCTCGAAGAAGACGTCATGATAAACGGCGACATGGGAATTGTTTGCACAATTCAGAGAGTCAATATCGTGCTCAAGAACGGAGATACGAAGCACGCACTTGTACGCCAGACCGATTGTTTTGAGCGGCGGGGCGGCGAGTGGCAGCTCATTCATGAACATGCCTCTTTCCCTGCCGGAGGAGAGTGGGACGGCAAAATTATAACGGCCTAGCGAGGAGATAATCTTCGGCCGCCGGGCCGCCACATCATGCTCAATAGCGTCGCCTGATCAGGCCACCCGGCCTGTGGCCTCGGCCCGAGACATAGGTTCCATTTCGTACCGGACACATGGGTTACACTTTCCCGCACTTTTTACGCGAGAGGTGTAGATGCCGTGGAAAGCGAGTACGGTTGTGACTGCCGGGCATAGTTACGAGCAGCGGCGAGATCGGCGAGGATGGCGGTGGGCAGCGCCCCTGGTGGGCTCGGTAAGGGCGTTCATTTTTTGGTTCCAGGAATATGGTTATAATTACTGGAAGTAATTCGAGGACAGAAAGGCCGGGCTCACCCGACTGTGCGAGGCTCTCCCATGCAAGCCAAGAGGCGATGGGAGATGTTGCTCTCTCTGCAAGAGAACGCGATCGGCACCAATACTTGGCCGTGGTCTCCCCCCGTGAACGCTTCACGTCGGCCCTCGCGGGACGCGGCGCCTCACTCGGGGTTGGGATGCGACCTTTCCCATAGGGACTTTCACCTCGTATTCTTTGCCAGCTTGCCCGGCGCACTCTCTTGCGGGCTAAAGGCGCGATCAGATCTCCAGCCCGCGCTTGCATCCGAAACTCCACTCGATCCCGCCGCTCTCCTTGGCGACGCCGGTGACATGGCGGCCGAGATGCCGGTCGAGTGCCGGCGTCCACGGGACGAGGGCGAAGCTCAGGCCGTTGTCGATCATCGCGAACCGGCCGGAGTCAACGTGATGCGCTGGCGAAAGGTGCCGGCGACCATCTCGCCGCTGGCGGCCGGAATGAAGGGAAGCCCGGTCTCGGCTGACAGCCTGGCGCCTGCTGCGTCGACCTCGCGGCGCCGCAGCGTGGCGAGGAGGTCGCGCTGCAGGACGATGCGCGGCCCCTGACGGTGAGCGAGTCCTTGCGCTGCGAGATGCTCGGCCCGCGCTGCCAGAGCGTCACGCACCTCCTGCCCGAACCCGCCCATCGCAAGGGGCATCCGCTCACGTTCGACCAGGCGGTAGTCGAGCCAGGTCGCGCCCGGCGCCGTCACCTGCCGGTCGAGGTCGATATCCGACCGGTTGGCGAGCACCAGGGTCGGCCTGGGATCGCCGGGGCCACCGAACCGACGGACCTCGACGATGCCGCCGGCGGGTGGCGCATGCGCGAAGGCCTCGATCCCGCGAAAGCGGGCGTGGTGAGCACGGCCGTCGGTGCCGTCGATCACCGCGTAGGCTTCGCCGGTCAGTTCGTTATGCAGTCCGGTGGCGACGAGGCGCCCGATGATCGGCCACGCCGCCGCGTTGGCGTCAATCATGTAGTCGGCGATACCACGATCCTGACCACGTTCGGTGAAGACCCGGTGCATGGTCTTGATGATGTCGCCCCGCATACCGAGGTCGCGCAAGACCGGCTCGGCTTCAAGACCGATCGTCCATTGGCCTGGCCCCGCAGCCGTGGCGAGACCCATGCGCTCCAGCTTCTGCAGCCGGCCGACGGCGAGACGGCGCGCCTGCGGATCATCGACGCCCGGATTGTCCGGCCGCAGATCGATGAAGCCGACGTCATCTGCTGCAATGCGGATCGCCGCGTCGAGACGAGTCCATCGCTCTGCTTCCACCTCGCGCTCGAGAGCGGATCGGATTTCATGCTCGGGCCTGGGGCCGAGCTCGGCCGAGACCAAGTCCTCGGCCCGCGAGCGTAATCCATGGCTGATGTAATCGCGCGAGATGACGAGATCGGAACCGTCATCTGCGCCGCCCCGCACCAGTAGGTGCACATGAGGATTGTCGGTGTTCCAGTGATCGATCGCGACCCAGTCGAGCCCGGTGCCGAGGTCGCTCTCCATCTGGCTGGCCAGGTCGCGTGTAAAGGCCTTGAGGTCCATCATCTCGGCTGCATCTTCCGGTCCGACGATGAAACGGAAGTGGTGCCGGTCGTCCAGGCCGCGCTTCGCGAACGCCATGGCGTCGACGCGGTCCTCGGTGGCACTGAACACGTGGGCCTTCTCGCCGCCGCGGGTGACGCCGTCACGCTCCAGGTAGGCGACATGGGCGGACAGCGGCGCCGAGCGCAAGGCGCGGCCCCGATGATGGACCACCCTCGCCTTGACGACGACGCGGCGTTGGGCGGTGAAGAGCCGGCTGCGGCCGAACGCGGTCCGGCCGCGCCCGAACGTCGATCGGCCGTACCGCGGGGCCCCCCTGCTCCCGGCGGCTGAACCTTTATGACCGGCTTTCCTTATGGCGCGGAGCACCTGGTTGACGAAGCTCTCGCTGCGGCCTCGATTGCCGATGCGTCCCAGCAGGATCTTGAACTCGTCATCATCGCTGTTCATGGGGCGCCCTCCGGGCCGCTTTGAATGGCCAGTGCCGAAAAGAGGCTTGAAAAACCGAGCCTTTTGCCTGCGTATGGCACTACTGCTCGACCGACGGCACGCAGGAAGCTAAGCCATGTCAATGGCTTAGCGACGCGTGGCACCCCCGCTTTTATCTTGCCATCGAGCTGTCGGTATCCAGCCACCCATCCCAGTCCGTCGCAAACTTGCGATTCATGCCAAGCCACGACGAAGCGCCGTCATTCTGATTCCGGCCTGGATCGCTGCGCTGAACGCGACACGAAGAGGCCGTCGGCGTGCGGCTGAATGGCCGTCAGATGGACCGTCAGAGCGTCGGACTTTTGCTCGCTGGCAGCAGGTCCGTAGCTTACCGGATGGTCGCTCGGCGATCGGTCGGACGGTCGTGACATGACCGGAAAGAGA
>JASHYD010000347.1 GCA_030043175.1 Xanthobacteraceae bacterium
CGGCGCCGAATAGATGCTATGAGGACAAGCCCATTAAGAACGGCGACGCCAGAAACCGCGATGAAACCCACTGCGGCCGAGACAGAAAATGGGATTCCACGCAGCGCGATGGCAAAAACGCCGCCCGCCATCGCGAGCGGCACCGCCGTGAAGACCGTGAAAGTTAGCAGCACATTGCCTAGCGCCATGAACAGAGCGCCAGCAATCAAGAGCAGGCAAATTGGAACCACCAACTCCAGCCGCCGGACCGCCCGCTGAAGATTTTTGAATTCGCCGCCCCATTCGAGCCACGAGCCGGGAGGGATCTGCACCTCGCGGGCGATTGCCGATTGAGCCTCGTCCACGAAGGACCCGATATCGCGACCGCGCACATTGGCCTCCACAAATATGCGCCGTTTGCCATTGTCCCGGCTGATCTCGTTCAATCCTTCCGAAAGCTCGAATCTCGCCAGCTCGCGCAAAGGCAGAGACTGACGGTGGGAGCCGTTGGCCTCCGGCAGCATGACCGGAAGCGCACCCAATGCCTCAAGGTCGTTACGCTCGGCGTCGACGCGCACGACGATCTGGTAACGGCGGTCGCCCTTGAAGAGGAGGCCGGCCGGGCGCCCGCCGAGCGCAGCCGCCACGGTATCGGCAACGTCCTCCATGGTCAGCCCGTAACGTGCGATGCTATTGCGGTCGAATTGGACATCAAGACTCGGGAACCCTTTGGTCTGAGCGATGCGCAGATCGGCGACACCCCGGATTTTTGCAAGGGCCGCAGCAACTTGTCTCGCGGTCGTCGCCATGAGTTCGAGATCGTCGCCATAAATCGCTACCGCCACCTCGCTGCGGGCCCCGCTGAGGAGCTCGTTGAAACGCATCTGAATCGGCTGTGTCATTTCATAGAAATTTCCGACGATGGGCGCCGTGACCTCGGCAATGTGCTTCTCTACGTCGTTTTTTGTGCGAACCCCGGGCGGCCACTGGTGTTTGGGTTTGAGCATCACATAGTTGTCGGAGTTGTTGGACGGCATGGCGTCGAACACCAGGTTGGCGGTCCCGGCTTTTGAAAATACGAGATCGACTTCGGGAAGCGTAAGCAGCGCACGCTCGACCTTGAAGTCGATGTTCTTTGACTGCTCCATTGAAATCGAGGGAATTCGCACCGAGGCCAAATCAACGTTGATTTCATCAAGGCTCGGGATGAAAACGCGGCCCAGCGAACCGAAGACAACGATCGCAGCGCCGAAGGTGACGATTGCGGCGGCAATCACCGCCAGAGGATGAGCAAGGGCCGTTCGCAGCGCCGGCGCATAGAGACGCTTGGCGACACGAATCGTCGCGACCTCGGTTTCCGCGACTCTGCCGCGAAAAAGAATCGCCGCCATTGCCGGAACGACCGTCACAGACAGCAAGAACGCAGAGGCAAGGGCCAGCATCAGCGTGATGACCATCGGCGAGAACATCTTTCCTTCCACGCCCTGGAACGACAGGCAGGGCACGAACACAAGGAAGATGACACTCTGCCCATATACGGTTGGGCGCACCATTTCCTCTGACGCACTCAACGCTTGGGCAACCCGCTCATCCCGGCGAACCGGTCTTGCGAGGAGCTTCTGGCGTTCGGCGATGCGCCGCAGCGTGTTCTCCACGATAATGATGGCGCCATCGATGATCAGGCCAAAATCGAGAGCCCCCAGGCTCATCAGATTTGCCGGCACCCCTAAGGCATTCATTCCGGTTGCGGCCATCACGAACGATAGCGGAATGACCAGAGTCGCGATGATTGCGGCGCCGGCATTGCCGAGGAGAAGGAACAGCGTGGCGGTGACGAGGAGAGCGCCAATCGCGAGGTTCTCCGCAACGGTCGTGATGGTGGCATTGACGAGCTGCGAGCGGTCGAGGAGCACGTTCGCGACGACGCCAGGGGGCAGATGATTGCGAATCTCCAGAAATTTTTCGCGAACCGACGTTGCCACCGTCCGGCTGTTTTCTCCCGTCAGCATCAGCGCGGTGCCGATCACGACTTCGCGGCCATTCTTGCTCGCGGCGCCGCTGCGGAATTGGCCCCCGATTCGCACCTTCGCTACATCGTTGATCGTTACCGGAACGCTGCGTCGCGTCGCTATCACCGCATGTCCAATCTCGTCGATCGACTTGATACGGGCGTCCGCGCGTACGAGGTAGGCTTCGCCGCCACGCTGAACATAATTCGCCCCGACGGCGAGATTGGCGGCTTGCAACGCCTTGGCGATGTCCAAAAAGGAAAGGTCGTAGTGTACCAGCTCGACTGGATCCGGCTCGACAACGTATTGCTTTTCATAGCCACCGAGCGAGTCGATGTCGGCCACACCGGCAACCGTCTTTAGCTGCGGCTTTAGAATCCAATCTTGCACTGTCCTGAGATAGGCCAGGCGCGCGACGTCATCGCTCAAGCGTTCGCCGTCATCGGCCAGATATGAGCCGTCGCTCTGCCAGCCGGGCCCGCCGTTAGCAACGCTCGCGCCCTCTGCGCCGGCTCCGGTATATTCGACGCTGTACATAAAAATCTCGCCGAGGCCCGTGGACACCGGTCCGAGCTGTGGTTCGACACCCGGAGGCAGACTGGGCTTGGCCTGGGCGAGCCTTTCGGCAACCTGCTGGCGCATGAAATACAGATTGGTGTCTTCCCGGAAGATCGCGGTTACCTGGCCGTAGCCGTTGCGCGAAAAGGATCGCGTGCTTTCGATGCCGGCAAGACCCGAAATTGCCGCTTCGATCGGGAAGGTGATGCGCTTTTCCACATCCTCCGGCGCGAGCGCCGGCGCCGCATAGTTGATCATGACCTGCTTGTTGGTGATGTCGGGGAGCGCATCGAGCCGCAAACGCGTCAATTCGTACGAGCCGTAAGCAGCAACGACGGCGGTCAAGAAGACGATGAGCCAACGGGCCTCGATGGAAAACGAAAGCAGCCTGCTGATCATGGCGCCGTCAATCCTCAGCCACCGACTTGAGGAGCTCGGCCTTGAGGACGAACGTGTTGCCGACCGCGATTGTCTCGCCCTCGCGAACGCCGGACAGAACCTCGAACAGCCGATCGTCGCCGTCGCCAAGCGTAACTGGGCGCCTTTCGAAGCCGTCTTGCGTGCGAACGAACACGACCCGCGTCTTGCCGATGGTCTGGACGGCGCTCGCCGGCACCGCCAGCGCGGCCGAGCGCTGCCCGATCGCGATCTCAGCCTGGACCAGCGAGCCG
>JASHYD010000348.1 GCA_030043175.1 Xanthobacteraceae bacterium
ACTGGTGGGAACGAAGTGGACCTTGAAGCGCGGATGGCGCTTCAGCCAGCGTTTTACCTGGTCGGTATTATGAGTGCCGTAGTTGTCCATCACCAGGTGCAATTCCAACTCCGGAGCGTACTCAGCATCGATCTGACGCAGGAAGAGCAAGAACTCCTGGTGCCGGTGCCGTGGAAAGCAGCGGCCGCTGACTGTTCCATCCGCCATGTTAGCGGCTGCAGGAATCCGGATCTACATGGCGGAAGGTTGCGGTGACGACGATGGAGGCCCCCGTTGGAGGCCTCCGTTTTTTTGTGAAGTATTTTGAAGCTCAGAAGGGCGGTTCGTCGGAGCCGTCTTCTGTACGATTGACGACAGGGTTGAGCTGGTCGCGGTATTCGTCGAGCAACTGCAATTGGTAGCATTGCCAGATTGCGTTTCGGAGGTCATTGACCAAGTCGAAGACAGCGAAGGCCTGCGCAGGTGTCCAGTAGGTTGGGATTTTCAACGAGATAGTGAGGGGCAAGCCGGATTCGGTCATGACTTCGTCCTGCGTTTGCGGGCGCGCTGCTCGGTTCGGTCCTGGGCTTCCTTGAGACGGTAGGAGTCCCCTTCGAAGGCGAGGATCTCGGCGTTGTGGATGAGGCGGTCGACCAGGGAGACGACGCAGGCGGCATTAGGGAAGACCTCGTGCCATTCCCCGAATGGTCGATTCGTGGTGATCATGGTGCTCTTGTTTTCGTAGCGGCGGCTGACAAGCTGGAACAGCAGGTCGGCATGACGGTTCGAGTAGGAGAGGTAGCCGACTTCGTCGACGGCGAGGAGATCGGGGCGTGCGTAGTGGCGCAAGCGGCTGCGTAACGCGGAATCGCTGTCGATAGCGGCGAGATCACCGAGCATCTGACCGGCACTGGTGAACAGAACGGTACGACCATGGATGACCGCCTGATAGGCGATGTTGCGAGCCAATGTCGTTTTGCCGATCCCGTTTGGGCCGAGCAGCACGACGTTGGCGGCGTCGCTGAGGAAGTCGAGCGTCATCAGAGCTTCGAAGGCCGCACGGTCGCAGCGTTTCGGCCACGACCAGTCGAAGTCGCAGACAGGCTTGAAGCGTCCGATATGAGCGTCCTTGAGCCGGCGTTCGAGGCTGCGTCGTCCACGCTCCTGCTCTTCCCATTCGATGAGGTGTTCGACCCATTCGGCGGCGCCGGCATCGGTCCAGTGCGCGAGAAGCCCGTGCAGACGAAGGGCCTTGGCGCGTGCGTAGAGAGCTTCGAGGTTACGCATCGGTCCCGTCCTTGTTGGTCCAGTCCTTGAGCTGGTCATAGGTTTCGAGGCGGTGTGGCCTCACGGCAGCGGCACGGGTCCTGACGTGGTCCGGCAGGTCGATGGCGATGGGTGGCGGCGCGTTTCTCTGTTCGCGACGCCGTTCGAGTGCCAGGCGTACGGCGTTGGGGTGCGGCACGCCGCGTGCCAGCGCATCCTTGATTGCGGCATCGAGTTCGGCGGCACTATAGCGATCGAGCAGCCGCAGCAACTCGGCGGTGATGGCACCGAGATTGTCACCGCGCGCGGCCGCGCCCTGCAGCAAGGTTTGGGCTGCGGGCGCTGCCGTTGCAAGGCGGTCGACGCCGCGATGACGGCGCGCGGCGCGCTTGTCGTCGACGAGAGCCTGCAGATGAGCCGGGTCTTCGATCTGAGCGCCCTTGTCGTAACTGCGGGGATGACAGGCGAGGACCTCGGCGCCGTCGACAATGCGCACGGTATCTGGACTGGCGAGCACGGTCAGCAGGCGCTGCACCTTGGTGTGCGGAACGCTGTAGTCGTTGAGATCGAAGCGGACATAGGGAGTCTTTCCGACCTTGACGGCAACATGTTCGTTCAGCGGCCAGGCATTGTCCGGCAACGGCAACAGCTTGGGCGCTTCCTCGGCGAAGGCCTCGCGAACCGTGACTTCTTTGTTTTCCGGACACGGACGATCGGCCGCGATGCCGAGACACCATTCCTCGGCCTGGCGATTGAGGTCATCGAGATCGCTGAACTGGCGCGCGGCGAAGAAGCTGTCGCGTGCAAAACGGATTGCTCGCTCGACTCTCCCCTTTTCGTTCCCGCGGGCTACCGCGACCGGACGCGGTTCGAAGCGATAATGCGCGGCGAAAGCGAGCAGCATGGGATGAAAGCGGATCGCATCGCCGTGACGCTCCAGCACAGCACTGCGAAGATTATCATAGAGTGCGACACGAGGACATCCATTCCAGGCAGTGAATGCCGCAACATGACCGCGCAGAAAGTTCTCCATCCGCGCGTCGAGAAAGAAGCGCAGGAAAATCTGCCGCGAATAGCTCAGCACCATGACGAAGGCCATCAATGGCCGGCGAGCACGGCCGATGGTGAGGTGGCCAAAATGTCCCCAGTCAGTCTGACTCTGTTCACCTGCGAGGGTGCGTAAGCGCAGATAGGCCTCTGCGGGTGGGCGCGGACGAAGACAGGCAATCACATGGCGGAAGTGATCGGGACTACCCTTGTAGCCGCGTTCGCACACCATGGCGAACAGGCGGCTGGCGGTGAGCTTCGGATATTTCTGCAGGGTCTCGAGGATCAACGGCAGGTAGGGATCGACCTTCGAGGGGCGTTGCGGCGCATCGGTTCTGGGCAGACCAGCCTGGGCCAGCACCCGGGTCACCGTGCCAGAGTGCACATGCAGCTGGCGTGCGATCGTGCCGACGCGCCATTTCTCGACGTGATAATAGCGCAGAATCCGCGCTTCAAGCTCTGCGGAGATGGTCATGATGCTCTCCCGTGTCTGATCGTCCCTGCCTGCGCAGGAACGCGATGCGGACACGGGGCGGGCAGCGACATCCGCACCAGTGGCAGCACCACCACCGGCTGCCGTGACTTCGGCTGCCACAGGGTGGCGCCGTAGCCGGTTGGGTCCCACTCGCCGCCGCGTCCGCCGACACAACATCATCCGCCGGCTGCGGCGGGGAACCCTGATGCGTCACGTTCTTTTGCCGGAGGCGCCAGCGACGCGCCCGCTCGGCGTGGGCCAGCCGGCCGCGGCGGCTTGTCTGGTAGCGTTGACCGGCCGCGCGCTGGGCGTGATACCGCGCCTGCTGTGCACAACCGGCGGCGCAGTAGATCTGGCCGCGATCGCAGCGGCTGCAAATCAGCACCTGAGCGCCGCATCGCGCGCACACGAACAGCCGGGCAGGCGCTTCGGCCGGTGCAGGTTCGCACGCACATGGACGGCGCCCGCAATGCTTGGAATAATGCCCCAGCATGCGTGCTAGTCACGGTGTGGGGCACGGCGTCGAATCCCAGACTTGCCTGTTTAGGTCGGCGCCGTGCCTGCCAATCCAGCAGTCGTCACGGCGCCATTTTGCGCTCGAGGCATCCCATCATGCCGCAGGCGCGCGCAGGCCTGTGGATATGTGGACAACGTCAAAGAGCGTTGCCCACACATATCCACAGGCGCCAACAACAACCAGCAGCATCAATATGATTGCTTCAGAAGGGCTGGGCTCAGACGACCTCAGGCCTGACAGTCGTGAGCATCACCCGTAGCAATCCGCCGTGTAGATCCGGATTCACGCAGCCATCGACATCAGCATCTTAGCGGCCATTATTGGCACCGGGTCTGCCACCGCCCGCCGATCCCGACATCCGGCGACTGAACGTCTATCTCGACATCGGGCAGGCGTGCCAGCAGCAAGATCAGGCCCGCAGCAATCTTTAAGTCTCGGCAGAGTTCCGGTTGATCGCACGACAGCTTTGATGTTCCCCGCGCAAGCAAGCGTTCCGACAATGCTTCGATTTCGGGCCGTTTCATGATGGCCCTTCCTCCTCGCCACCCGCCCACATCGGCGGCAAGCGGCTTGTTCCTTGCGAGCTATAGAGTTACTCAATATCTCAAGTACTGCAACCGCGAAGTTACCGGCAGCGTTAAGTTGCTGCCATGCCTAAAGGGAGTAAGATGACGAACTTGATCGCCGTCCGGCTGGACGATGAGCGACTCGCCGAACTGAAGGCCTATCGCAAGCAGCAGGACGACCCGCCCAACAATGCCGAGGCCGTCCGCCAACTGTTCGATCTGGGGCTAGAGGCCTGGAAAAAGGCTCACAAGCGGGGATCGAAATGAGGTTCCACTCTATCGCCTCTACCCACGCTTGAATGATCAACAGCCCTGCTTAAGTGTTCCTTGTGTACACTTATTGAGGTTGGCCGATGTCGCGTGGACTGGGATGGCAGCAGCGAGAGTTGATGCGGAGTCCGGCAGGCCGCGATACGCACGCTTCGATGCGACTTTGAGCAACGTTGGGCAACGGGTCAAACGTTGTGTCAAGAGCGCAACAATATTCGTTGCTGAAACTGTTAGGCGCGGCGCCGTTGCTGCAAGCCTTTTTTGCACTTGAAGAATATCATGCTACCGTCGACGTCCATTAACCAGATCGGCCGCCAAAGTCGGAAGACGGCCGTTGAAAATTGGCCCAACGAATTTCGATCTTCGCATCCGTGCCCTCGATATACCCGCGTCAGCGAGGCCCTGACGGAACGCCTGTTAGTCCTGGTGTGGCCGGGAGAACCAAATTCAAGAAACCCAATCACGGTGTCGCTGAGCGTTGCGTCCGCGCCCCTCTAGCCGCCAAGCCACCGCGCTGCCAAGCGAGGTGGATCGCTATGGCGCCTTAACGGCTTCTTGCAAGGGTGTATGGGCAGTGTCGAGAGTAGGACTCCGTACTGTCATTTCTTCTGGCCTCGCTAAGCCGAGAGCGGAAAGGCTAAGGCCGATGATCGAGAAATTGACCGATGGGCTGTTGCAGAGGACCGACGCCGCCACAGAACCATCCTCGATATGGCGTGATCCCAGAACCGGGAATTTGAGCTTGCGCGAGGGATTTAAAAGCGCCTGGGCGTGGTGCCTGATCTTTGCCAGCTGCCTGGTTAAATGAGCATGGGCAGCATCATCGCCAAAAGGCATGATCAGCCGACGGAGCGTGCGGAGCAAATGTCGTTAAAGCGGCCCCGACCCTTAACAAGAAACCTGGTGTAGGGGGAGGTC
>JASHYD010000349.1 GCA_030043175.1 Xanthobacteraceae bacterium
CGAGGATCAGAATCGGCGCGCCGTTGGGGTTGGCCTTGCGGAAGGTCGGCAGGCTCGGCAGGTCGCCCGGAAGGTCGGCCACGGCCGCGTTGAGCGCAGCCTGAACGTCGCGCGCGGCGCTTTCGATCTTGCGGCCGATGTCGAACTGAATCGCGATCGACGACGTGCCGAGCGAGCTCGACGAGGTCAGTTCGATCACGCCTGGGATTTCAGCGAGCCGGCGCTCCAGCGGCGCCGCCACCGTCGCCGCCATGGTGGAAGGATCGGCGCCAGGCCGGCCCGCCGACACGCGGATGGTCGGAAACTCCACGTTCGGCAACGCCGCGACCGGCATGAACCGATACGCCACGGCGCCGGTAAGAAACAGCCCGACCGAAAGCAGAATCGTCGCGATCGGTCGCTCGATGAACGGCAACGAAAAGTTCAGCGCGTCCTCCACCCGCCGTGCGGCACCGGCTGCGACCGGTCCGCACGACCTTTGAGTCATCTTATCAGATTATGTCAAATAGCGCGTCAGTCAGTTCTATTCCTCGCCCTTGATATCGAGCGCCTTGACGACTGCGCCCCAGCGCGCGACCTCGCCAGCCACATAGCTGGTGAATCTCGCCGCGTCCGCATCGAGCGGTTCGGAGGCATCGTTCTCGGCAAGCTTGCGCATCTGCGGTTGCTTGAGGAACGCGCGCGCTTCGCGGTTGATGCGATCAGCGATGTCCGGTGCAAGCTTCTTCGGCCCCGACAGGCCGAACCAGGAGGCCATGACCAGTTCGGGGTAGCCGCTTTCCGCAAAGGTCGGGACCGCCGGAAAAACCGGCACGCGGGCCGCGGACGTGATCGCGAGCGCCACCAGCGCGCCGCTGCGCACGTGCTCGCCGAGGGTCGTCGCCGGCGAGAATATCGCAGGCAGGTGGCCGGCAATGACGTCGGCGACCGCCGGAGCACCGCCCCGGTAGGGCACGTGTTGCATCGAGATGCCCGCCAGCCGCTGGAAATATTCGCCGCCGATATTGCCAAGCCCGCCGCGATTGGCCGCCGTGTAGACGAGCTTTTGCGCCCGCGCCAGCGCAATGAATTCAGCAAGCGATTTCACGCCCAGCCCCGGATAGACCGCGAGGATATAAGGCGAACTCGTCAGCATGACGATATGGCTGAAATCCGCAACCGGATCGTAGCCGGCATTGCCGGCGACCAGCGGCACGGTGAGGTTCGAGGCCGAGTTTGACAGCAGCAGCGTGTAGCCGTCAGGCTCCGCCTGCGCCACCAGGGCAGCTCCCAAGGCATTGCCGTTGCCGGGCTTGTTCTGATGAAAGTTCGCCCGAACACCGCCTGGAAGTGGTTGGCCACAAGCCGCGCCGCCGCGTCCGAGGAGCCGCCGGCAGCGGAGGGCACGACGATGCGCACGAGACGGGCGGGCCAGTTTTGCGCCGAGGCATTGGCGGGCGGATCGAGCAGGATGGCCGTCAAGGCGGCGATTGCGGCCAGGCGCCACGCCGAGTCCTGTTGCGTTCGCGGCCGCCGCAAGGCAGTCCCATAAAGCCGCCGTGCCGCGGCGGGGGCTGCACCGCCGCCGCCTGCCGGCGCGCTGACGCGGGCCGACCTAGGTGAAAGTGGTGACCTCGGCGATTGCCGTTTGGCGGGTGAGCACCACATCTCGTTGCTCCTCTTGCGTTCGCGCTATCTGGCCGGCAGCTCCTCGCGCCACCAGCCGAAGCGCTGCATCACGGGCTCGTCGGTGACCCGCAACACGATGGCCTCGCCTGTTGCTTCATGCCAATGGGGGCGCCACGCGGGCGCCGCAATGACATCGCCGCGCCGCCATTCGAACCGCTCGCTGTCAACCGTGGATACGCCTTCGCCTTGCACCACCGCATAGATATTGTTCGCCGTCGCGCGATAGGGCGCGGTGCGGACGCCGGGGGAGAGCCGCATCATGTGGAGCGCCGTGGTGGCGAGCGCCGGATGACCGAGCTCGACGTGCGTGCCGAACGGCCCGTCGGATTGGCTTCTTGCTTCGCCGAGCGCATGCAATGTGGCGCGCAGGCTGAACACGAAAGGCGAGTCGGTCGTTGCCGGTATCGGCGCGCGGCCGGATTCCTCCGCCACCTCGTTTTCGTCCTCGGCTCTTTCGAAGAACATAGGCTCCAACAGCTGCACGAGCGGCACATCGAGAAAATCGAGCCAGTAGGCGCATGCCTTGCTTCGATTGCCGTGCCCGTGGGTCGACCAGTTCGGCGTCAGCACCACATCGCCCGGTGCCATGGCGATGTTGACGCCGTCGACCCGCGTATAGGTACCAGGCTCGGCATCGAGGATCAGGCGGAGCGCATTCGGCGTATGGCGATGCGCCCGCGCCCACTCTCCGGGCATGATCATCTGATAGGCGGCTACCAGCGTGCGGACCGTGGCATAGGCGTTGCCTTCGGCCGGGTTAAACAGGATGAGATTGCGCCGTTCCGCAAGCGCGGTGTTGATCAGCCGGCCGGCGGCATCAAGCGCACCACGAGCAACTTCGTATTTCCAGTGGGCGGGGACCAAAGTGTTGCGCGGCGCTGGCCACAGCGATGGCGTCGGTTTGTTCCAGCCCGCGCCCATGGCGACCTTGTCGAGCTTGCCGTATAGCTCCTCCAGCGTGCCGCAACGGGCGAGATCAGCCGGCGATGGCAGTGACATTGAAGACCTCGTCGTTCAGTGGTCAGCAGGTAATCCGGGGTTGAGGGCAGCGAAACGCCGGACAGGCGGTACCGCGTCGGCCCGGATTTCGCGTTCGCTCAATCCGGTCTGCACCTCCTCTTCGCTGCTCGGATCGGCTTTGACGAACTTATCTCCCGCTTCGCCGCTTTGCCTTGCGCTCCATCACTATTTGCGCCTGCGCCTTGGCGCACCACAAGTCCCAGGTGCGTTTCCAGGTGCCCGCGGAAACTTGGCGAGCGCTCGTCGCCGCCACTTCGCGCTCGTCGAGATATATCACGTCGCCGCCGGGTCCGGCGATCAGCATCGCTTGCATCTGCAGCTTTGCCGAGAGTTCGAGGTAGATGCTGCGCACCACCGCGAGCATCAGGCTTTCGCCGACCACTACGGCGCCGTGCCCGCGCATCAGCGCGGCCGGCTTGGCTCCGAGCGTCGTCGCCAGCGCAGCCCCGAGATGCGGCGACTTGATGAGGAGATCCCCGCTTTCCTGAAAATCCCGAATCTCGAAGGTCGGCACGCCCTCGCCGATGAAGGCCCCGGTGTTGAACAGCGGCCGCAGCGGCACCCTCGTCGCCCCGAACGGGATGACCGAAGGCGAGTGGTTGTGAACGACGGCGTTGATATTCGGCCTGCGTTTGAAGATCTCGCCGTGGATGTAGCGCTCCAGATAAAGCGCGGCCTTTGCGTCTTTCATCGGATTGCTGTCGAGGTCGAATTCGAGAATGTCGTCTCGCGTCACAAGTTCAGGCGCCATGGCGCGCGCCAGCAAATAACGGTTCGGGTTTTTCGCCGTGCGCAGGCTCACGTGCCCGTACGCATCCACCACCCCGTGGGCCGCGAGAATCCGGTAGGCCAGCACAAGGTCTTCCCGCTCGCTCATGGTGGCTTCCTGCGCCGAAGTGGCCGCGCGCTATCCTCCCGATTTCAGCTCCTGGCGCAACCCCGTTGAGGATTGAACCATCCCTCTATAAACCCTAGGGTGATATTCGGCCGCCGCGCCGGCTTAAACCGCGATCCATCGCACCATCGCTGAGGGGGGACGCCGATGACCGACAAGCCCGATGCCGACGACGGCACGCACTGGATCCGTGCCTTCGCGCAGGCCCGTGGCCTTGACCGCGCCCACGCCCTCTATCCCGATTTAGTCGCGGCCGCGGTCGCGCGCGGCAGCGCATCTCTCGGCACTCTGCCGGCGGATTTTTCCGCCCTAACCGAACCCGCCGTCTCGTTCGATCCGGCCAAGTTCGCAGGCAACACATGAGCGATCTCGCCTATCTCACCATTGCCGAGGCCGCACGGTTGATCCAAGCCCGCAAGCTATCGCCTGTTGAGTTCACCCGCGCGCTGCTCGCGCGCATCGCGGCGACGGATTCGACCTACCATGCCTATATTGCGGTGACGGAAGACCTCGCGATGGCGCAGGCCAAGTCGGCCGAGGCGGAACTCATGTGCGGCAACTGGCGCGGGCCGATGCACGGCGTGCCGTACGCCGCCAAGGACATTTTCGACGTCGCCGGAATGGCGACCACTTGCCATTCCAAGCTGCGCGTTGATCATCGCGCTGGCTGCGATGCGACCGCGATCGTCAAGCTGCGCGAGGCCGGCGCCGTGCTGCTCGGCAAGCTGGCGCTGCACGAATTCGCGACCGGCGGGCCGACCCGCGAATTGCCGTGGCCCGCTGCGTGCAACCCGTGGAAGATCGACCTTCATCCGGGCGGCTCGTCGAGCGGCTCTGGGGTCGCGGTGGCGATTGGAACGGCGCCCGGAGCGCTCGGCACCGACACCGGCGGCTCGGTGCGCAACCCTGCCACCTGCTGCGGCGTGATCGGTATGAAACCGACCTTTGGCACCGTGAGCCGCGCCGGCGTCTTTCCGCTCGCTTTCTCGCTCGACCATGTCGGACCCCTGACGCGCACAGTCGAAGATAACGCCATCATGTTGCAGGCGATCGCTGCTCATAACCCGGCCGATCTGACGAGTGCGCGGCGTCCGACGGTCGATTTCAGAGGCGAGATCAATGCCGGCGTCAAGGGCTTGCGGATCGGCCTGATCGCGCATTTCTACGACGAGGACATGATCGCCGTGCCGGAGCAGAGCGCCGCGATCGCGGCCGCTGCCGACGTGCTGCGCCGGCTTGGCGCTGACGTCAAACCGATCCGTCTATCGGCCTTGCAACGCTATAGCGACTGCGGCCGCACAATCCTTATGGCCGAAGCCTTCGCGATTCATGAGCGCGACCTCAAGGACCGGCCGCAGGACTATGCGGCGATCACTCGTCGCAAGTTGCTGCCCGGCGCCTTCATCCCGGCCGCGGACTACGTCAAGGCACAGCAGCTGCGCACCGCACTATGCGCCGAATTCGCCGCCGCCATGGGCGACCTCGACGCCGCCATCACGCTGTCAAGCCTCGACATGCCGTGCCGCATCGACGATGATGAGACGATCGCCAAAACCTATGAGCGGCAGGCTCGCATGCCGTTTAATGTGACCGGCACGCCAGCCATCGCGGTGCCGACCGGATTCACCGCGACCGGCTTACCGACCGCGATGCAAATCGTTGGGCGCGCTTTTGCGGAGCCGATGGTCTATCGCGTAGCGCAGGCCTATTGCGACGCGACCCGATGGTGCGAGCACCATCCGCCCGGAATGGCGGCGGAGCGCAAGAGGTCTGTTGAAGACGCCGACTATCACAGGACGGAAATTTGATTTATATCCTCGGCATCCGACCGATCCTAAGTGGCGCGTGTGGGGGGGACAGAACAGTTCGGGCCGTGCCTCGATCGACGCGACAATCGAGCAATCCCGCAATTGACACCTTTGCGCGCAGTGGCCTTTGCTAAAATAGGTCGAGACCGGCGACCATAGGACCTTAAAAGAGGGAGCGGGGGTTCATGATAATTCGCGTACTCGATCCGACGAATGAGATGACGGCAACCGGCGGCCGACCGGCCGCGCGCCTGCCTTCGCTCAGGGGCAAGACGATCGGATTCATCTCGAACGGCAAAGAGGGAACCAAGCGCTACTTCACGCAGCTTGAACGCATGATGCGCGAGGACCTCGGGGTCGCGCAGGTGATTTGGCGGACCAAGTCGAATTACAGCGCGCCGGCCGACGTCGATATTATCGGCGAAATCCCAACATGGGACGCCGTGGTCACCGGAGTGGGCGATTGAGGCAGCTGCTCATCGTGCAGTTTGCATGATTCGATTGCAGCGGAGCGTCAAGGAGTGCCGGCGATAGCCGTGATGACAGAGCGCTTCGTCAGCGCGGCAGAGCTCATGTGCCGGGCCCTCGGCATGCCGGACTACAGGTTTGTCGTGGTCGGTCACCCAATCAGCAGCGCTTCAGATGACGAGCTTATGCAATACGCGCGTATGACCATCACTCAGGCGATTGTTCTGTTGTTGCAAGGCTAGCCTGCATCAACACAAGAACATCCAGATCGAGCCGAATTACTATGGCGAGTGCTTGATCCCGACGGGCACGATATCGAAGCCGTCTGGCTCCCGTTTAGCGCCCGCCGACATTGCGTTGCCTCGACGCCGATTGCTGGCTGGCCCGGGATTTCGTAGCCGTATTGGCGTCATCCCTTTAGGCGCGCCGAACCAGTTCGATTCACCGCCGTACAATATCGCCGGCAACCTCAACTGCCTCTCTGGATATTTGCCGCAGCAACCCCGCGACCGAGTTGTTAAATCCGACAAAATAGATCGTTGAATTCGAGCTTCGTTGAGCGGAGGTATGGTCGTCGGGATTGTTGACATCGCGGTCTGTGAGAAAAATTGGTAATTGGGGCGATACCCGGTGGCAAGGATGACCGCGTCGAATTTGTGACTGTTTCCTCCGCTGAAGCTCGCGCCGTCGCTGGTGATCGCGGAGATGCCCGGTGCAACCTTGATCGCTCCTTCAGAAATTTTTCGAACCGTACCGACATCGATGACCGGAATTCTTCCCGAACTGGCGACCCGTTGCAAAATGCCTTCGGTCGGGCGGTTGATGCCATGTCGCGAAAGGTCGCCGAGAGCCCGATCGAGAATGCGCGGGAACAGCGTTTCGCTGCCGCCGAAGGAAGTAATTTGGTCGCTGTGATTGCTGCGATCTGAATGGGAATGCCGAAAAGCTCGCGCGGAACAATGTGGACGCCGTTGCGCACCGAGATCGTCGTCCGCCCGCCGCCCTCCGACAGATCGAGAGCAATCTCGGCACCCGAGTTACCCATGCCGATTACAAGGACTGATTGGCCGACAAAGGGCTTTGCATCGATGTACTGCGCGGAGTGGATGACCTTACCCCGGAACCGCTCCACTCCGGAGATGAGCGGCACGACAGGCTCGGCATTCAATCCGGACGCTACGACGACCGAGGACGCGCTGATCGAACGCTGCGTGGCTTCGATAAACCAGGCATTTCGATCCCGGCGTACGGAGTGCACGGTCTCGCCAAAACGCGGCTGCAAATCAAAGTTCGCAGCGTAGCGATCCAGATACGCGATCATCAAATTTCTTGGCACATAGCGCGGATAGTCGGCTGGAAATGGGAAGTAGGGCAGGGACGACAGCTGCTTGACCGTATGTAAATTCAGCCGCTCCTAGTGGCGATGCCAGGACCAAGCAACCTTCTCGCCCCTTTTCAAGGATGATGAAGTTCACGCCGGCCTTTCTGAGACAGGCGCCGACTGCGAGTCCCGCCGGACCGGCGCCAATCACGGCGACGTCTGTCCGTTGCGGCATTTGCTTGTTCGCGAGGACGATTCAAGTTCTCCGAACCATATCAATCCTGCGTCTGCTTGAAGTAACGCAGATCCGGCGGGGCCTGGTCCCTCCTCGCCGGCATCAACAATCCGTCTGCGCTGAGGAAATAGTTTTCCTTGCCTAGAACGACCTGGTTATTGCCTTCGGCGCAGTAATATTCGGTCCAATTCGGATGTGGATTGGAGTTGCGCCGGTAGGTCTTGTCTACCGTCCACGGCCGCGTCAAAGCATGGTCGATCACTGTGATCTTGTCATGGAGAACGCCCGCATCGGCCTTGTCGACATAGAAGCGCTCCTT
>JASHYD010000350.1 GCA_030043175.1 Xanthobacteraceae bacterium
CAGGCGCCGGCATTGTTTTCATGGCCGGGGTGAAGGCGCGGTCGATCGGATGCTCGTCCTCGAACGCCGATTGGGGGGCCGGTCCATAGACGTCCGCCGTATTATCAAGGCGGTTGACCTTAATGAAAATCGCCCCTGCGTCATCGGCGCCGCGCCGGCGAATCACGGCAAACACCCCCTCGACGTGACAGCGCCGCACGTAGGCCAAAGCCCATACTCCTGATTTCAGGCGCATATTCGCTGCTTTTTAAGAGTAGAGTCGTTCTGCATCAATGGGTTAGTGACGATGTGACGACTGGACGGGACGGCCGGCGGCAAAGCCCCCACTTCAGGAGGGAATGGTTTATCATTCCAGCGGCCGTCCCGTCGCAATGGTGATGGCGCGACGCAGGCGCGGTGTATTCTGGCCAGTTACCGGAAGGTTGTGATCGCGCTCGAAGCGCGCAATCCCCTCGCGCGTATCCTCGTCGAGGGTTCCACTCACTCTCATCGGCCCATAGCCGAATTCGTTGAGAACGCGCTGCAGAGCGCTCAACTGCCGCAACACTGCGGTGGCGTCGCCGGTCGCCTCGGGGCGCGCAAACGCGGGCCCGCTCTGGGCGCGAGGACGCGGCAATGGAATCGGATCGACCTTCGGCACTCCTTCAGGCTTTCCAACATCGCCGACGAGCGGCCGACGCGGCGCCAATTGAGTGAATGCTCCGGCTCGGTCATCGGACACCACCGGCAGCGGCCGGATCGCAAAAATCGGTGCCGGATGTCGCCTCGGCTGGAGGTACAGGCTGTTGACCACGATTGCCGCCATTGCCGCCATTAGCGCCAGCGCGCACATGCTATCGCGCGGATTGCGCAAGACCAGCCGGAAAATGCGCGGCAGCCGCACCGTTATAAGGGCGCGATAGATTGAGCCAAGGCCATTCGCCAGGCGTTGAGCAAGCGATAGCTTACGCACGCATTTGCACCGGGAATACGAGGTCGGCCGAGGAATTCATTGCGTCCGGCGCAGCTACTGACGGATCCGCCGCAAGGCGCGATGCCGGGAGCGCAGGCCCTTTGTGGCCATCGCCGCGAATTGTGCCGGCAATCGGGACGGGGGGCCGCAAGTCGGCTGCGCAGGTGCAATCGAGCGGCAGTCGCACCACCATCCGGGTGCCCTCGCCTAGCCGGCTCTGCGTTTTCAACTCTCCGCCGTGGAGATCGACGAGCGCTTTGACGATCGAGAGCCCAAGGCCAGCGCCGTCCTGCGCGCGCCCAGATCTGTTGCGGACCTGGAAATACGGGCTGCCGATGCGCGTGAGATCGTCCGGCGCGATACCGATGCCGCCATCCGCAACCTCGAGCAACACGTGCTGGCCTTCCGCACGCGCGCTGACGGCTACGATCCCGCCGAGGTGGCTGAAGTTGATGGCGTTGGTCATCAAGTTAATCAGGATGTGCGTGATGGCGCGCCGGTCGGCGACGATTTCCGGGAGGCTGCCCGGTGCCTCGATGTCGAACGTGATGCCGATATCCTGGGCTCTGAGCGCGAGCAGCTCGGTGCAACTCGCGATGACGGCGCCGAGCCTAAGCGGCTGCGGGACAAGTCCGAAATTACCGGTCTCCAGCCGCGACATGTCGAGAATTTCGTTCGCCACGGCAAGCAGGTGATGTCCCGATTCGTTGATGATCCGCGCATATTCCAGCCGGCGCGGGCGATCGGTGAGGGTCTCCTTCTCCTCGCGCAGCATATCGGAGAAGCCGATGATGGCCGTCAGCGGCGTCCGCAGTTCGTGGCTCATGAAGGCCAGAAAGCGGCTCTTGGCGGCGTTGGCGCGAAGAGCCGTGTCGCGCGCTTCAAGCAACGCGTCCTCGTGGATTTTCCGCGACGTCACCTCGCGCATCACCGCAACGACCTTCGGGCTCGTGGCGTCGCGGTCACACAGGCATTCCCCTCTTCCTGCCCTGTCCGGTTTGCCGGGGAGGGTGGGGGAGGGGGGCAGGGGAGGGCAGGCAAGCGGCAACGAACGGCAACGCATCTCGATCCAGATGAACTCCGCCTCGGCCTGCGGGCGCCAGCGGAACTCGACTTCGCGCGGGCCACCACTCGCCGCCTCCGACAGCGCCTGCAGATAGGCCGGCCTGTCAGCGATGTGGATGCGATCGAACAAGCCATGGTCCTTGAGATCGCAAGCCGGAGCGCCCAGCACGGCTTGCGAATTCGCCGAGGCGTAAACGATACGACCGCCCTGGCCATAGATGACGTCGGCTGGGCCCAAGGCGGCCAGGAGACGCCGTTCCGCCTCGCGGCCGAACCGCGCAAAATTTGCCCGCACGAGCGAATTCGCCCCAAGGGCAATCGCCGTCGCATAGATCAAGGCCGACATGGTGCCGAGCGCTGCTGCGGTGCCGGTCGAGCCCTCAACACCGGACCCGAGGCCGAACCACGAGTTGGCAGCGATCAGGAGCCCGCTACTGCCGCCCGCGATGACGGCTGCCACCACCACCGCCCGGCTTGATCCCGACAGCGCAGCCTCCAGCGGGATCAGCAGAAGCCAGATCGCGGCGGCCGAACTTATGCCGCCCGAATTGGCTGCCACGGCCGTCACAATGGCAGCCAGCGCGAGCGCAGAGAGAGCCTGGGCAGCGTCGTAGCGGCCGGTGCGGGAAAGGAAACAGGCGGTGGCGATCGGAAAGATCATCCACGCGAGCACGAGGAATTCGAGCGCGGTCGGCACGCCATGCCACGCGAGAAACACCGGGAAAGCGCCGAGTGCGAGCAAGCTCCCGAACAGGCGCGACGCCATGAAAGCGACATGGCGCTCCGCCGTCAGTGGGTCCTCGCGCGCGGAGGGATGCACAAGCGCATCGAGAAAGTCGCGAATGGACGTCGATAGGTTCACGATGCCTTCTTACGTTGATGTTTGGGGGTGCAACTCGCCGATCCTTGCAAATGCCGATTAAGCGAACGCTAAAGGAGATTGAGGCGGCGGCGCGGCGATGGCAAATAGTACCGGAAAGGCGGCTCGCTTAACGATATGGTGAATGTCGAGTTCAGAGGTTGCCCGACAAAACTATAGAGTGTATATATATAATACAATCTATGAGTGTTAACGTGCCCGCAAGAGGGGGTGCCTGGCGCGTTTAGCGCCCTCATTCTCAGGCGGAGCCGTGGAAAGCAGCGACCGTTACGTGTAATAATCCTTAAAAGTCTCGGAGCGGCCGAACGCGATTGACCGCAAATGCGGCAACTTGGCCAACCCGATCCATGGCGCGGCGCGCCGCGCGAGCAAAAACAGACAAACGCCGGCCCGACGCTATCGCCAATGCGGGCCATCCGTCATATGTAGGGGTTGGGTGGCGGCGATGCCGTCCAATTCCGGATCACCATGAAGATCGATGAAATCACCGCGAACTTCGCCCTGCTTGACGATTGGGACGACCGCTATCGTTACGTGATCGAACTGGGGCGCACGCTTGCACCTCTGCCTGAGGCGGCGCGGAGCGAGGCCAACAAGGTATCGGGCTGTGCGAGCCAGGTGTGGCTGGTGACTGAAATCGAACAAGACGTCCCGGGCGAGACGGTCCTTCGCTTCACGGGCGACAGCGATGCCCACATTGTGCGGGGCTTGATCGCTATACTGTTTGCCACCTACTCGGGAAAGTCGGCGCGCCAGATTCTTGATTTCGATGCGTTGGCGCTGTTCGAGCGCCTTGGATTGCGCGAGCACCTCACGCCGCAGCGGTCGAACGGATTCAAGTCGATGGTCGGCCGCATTCGCGACGAAGCGCGCAAGGCGCTCATTCTGGCCGGGGCCTGACGCTGCTCGCCGGGGCCCGAATCGCCGGCGCCCCACCCTTATCCCAGGTGGCCGATATCCAGGTGGCCGATATCCAGGTGGCCGATATCCAGGTGGCCGAGGTGGCCGATATCCAGGTGGCCGACACGCAGTTTCGCCGTCCCTGCAATCAGCGCGCGCGACGTTTGCGCTGCTGTCCGAGGCCCATTTTTTTTGCCAGCTGGGAACGCGCTTGCGCATAGTTCGGCGCGACCATCGGATAGTCCGGTGGAAGCCCCCACTTTTCGCGATAGTGCTCAGGCGTCATGTCGTATTGCGTTCGCAAATGCCGTTTGAGCGACTTGAATTTTTTGCCGTCCTCAAGGCAGATGATGTAGTCGGGTGTGATCGACTTCTTGACCGCGATGGCGGGCCTTGCCGGATCTACCGACAACTCGCCCTGGCCGTTGGAAATGCGAAGCAATGCCGTATGGACTTGGCTGATGAGCAATGAAATGTCGCCTGCTGGCACGACATTATTGCTAACATACGCCGAAACAATTCCGGCCGTCAGTTCGATATAGCTATTCGGCACCTTGTCGTTCATGGTCGTTGCCCTTCCCCACAAGAGGCTCGGCGCTATTGCGCCACGGTACCATTTCGAAATCTTTCGTGGTGATCTTGCATCCTCAACATCATACGCTGACTAACAGCTCAGTTTACTGTCTCTGTTGAAGACGCACAAGAATACGCGGCGCTTTTACATCGTCACGCCGGCGATTTGGCAAGCAGAAAATGGGAATCAGCTAGTCTTTACCACAGCAAAAAATGCCGTAAAAAAGCCGAAAACTTGGTCACAACCCGGGCGATCAATGCGGTGCAAGTAAGATCGCCCCCACCTTGAACACGAGTGGCTCAACGCCCACAGAACCGCTCGTTCTTCCCGGGCAGAAGCCCCAGATGACCGACAGCCTGCGAATGCGTGCGTCCGGTTGTGAGCAGGCGAGCGAGCCCGTGCCAAGGGCGCAGACCCATCCGGTCGAGACAAGCTGGCACGGCGTCACCCTCACTGACGAATTTGCCTGGCTCAGAGACCCCAACTGGCAACAGGTGATGCGCGACCCGCGCTTGCTCGACCCAAAGATCAAGGAGCACCTCGAAAACGAGAACGCTTACGCGGATCGGGTTCTCGCTCCTACGCAGGCGCTGCAGGAAACCCTGATCACGGAAATGCGAGGCCGCATTAAGGAGGACGATTCTACCGTTCCGGTCGCCGACGGTGCGTTTTCGTACTTTACGCGCTACCGCGAAGGCGGCCAGCATCCATCAATATGCCGCGAGCCGCGTGGCGGCGGAGCTGGCGAAGTTTTGATCGACGGCGATGCGCTTGCGGCCGGTAAGGCATTCTTCCGATTAGGCCAGACCGCGCATTCGCCCGATCACGCACTGCTCGCATGGAGCGCTGACGAGACGGGTAGCGAACTCTTTACCATTCGGGTGCGCGACGTCGCCCGCATGACGGAACTGAGCGACGTCGTTTTCGAGACGGCCGGCACTATCGTGTGGACGCGCGACTGCTCGGCGTTCTATTACGTCCGCCTCGATCCCCAGCATCGACCCTCGAGCGTGCATCGCCACCGCCTCGGTGCGGAAGTGCGCGAGGACACCGAAATTTATGCGGTGCCCGACGGCGGCCGGTTCGTCTCCCTATCGCGTTTGCAATCCGGCCGCTACGCGGCAATCTCGGTGCAGGATCACGATACGTCGGAGGCGCTGCTCATCGACTTGCATGACTGCGAAGCAAGCCCGATCCCGGTCGCGCCACGCGAACCGGCGATGCGTTACGAGGTTGCGCATCATCCGGATTTCGGCGGCGGGCCGGCTCTCATTATCCTCACCAACGCGG
>JASHYD010000351.1 GCA_030043175.1 Xanthobacteraceae bacterium
GCAGCAGGTCAACGGCGTCGAGGGCATGATCTACATGCAGTCCTATGCGGCCGGCGACGGCAGCTACACCTTGACGGTCACCTTCAAGATCGGCACTGACCTCAACTTCGCGCAGGTGCTGGTGCAGAACCGGGTGTCGAGCGCGGTGCCCTCATTGCCCCAGGCCGTGCAGGTGCAGGGCGTCAACGTGCAGAAAAAATCGACGGCAATTCTGCAGATCGTGACGCTGACATCGCCCGATGGGCGCTACGACAGCCTGTACATGAGCAACTTCGCCACCATCCGGCTGAAGGACGAAATCGCGCGCCTGCCTGGTGTCGGCACTGTCAGCGTGTTCGGCGCCGGCCAATATGCGATGCGCATCTGGCTCGACCCCAACGAGATGCAGGCACGCGGGCTCAACGTGCAGGACGTCATCCAGTCGCTGCAGCAGCAGAGCGAACAAGTCACCGCCGGCCAGATCGGCATGCCGCCGACGCCGGACGGCCAAGCCTTCCAGTACACCCTCAATGTGCTGGGCCGGCTCAGCGAGGCCGAAGAATTCGCCGATGTGATTGTCAAGACCGCGGCGGACGGCGGCATCACCCGCGTGCGGGACATCGGCCGCGTCGAACTCGGCGCCCAGACCTACGCCCAGGACTTTAAGCTCGACGAGCAGCCGGCCGCGGGGCTCGCGATCTTCCAGACGCCGGGCGCAAACGCGCTCGATGTCGGCAATGAGGTGCGGGCGAAAATGACCGCGCTGGCGAGCGAATTCCCGCAAGGGCTCATCTACGATATCCCGTTCGACACCACCAAGTTCGTCACGGAATCGATCAACGAGGTCTACAAGACCCTCTATGAAGCGGCGATCCTGGTGCTCGTGGTCATCCTGGTCTTCCTTCAGGATTGGCGAGCCATGCTGGTGCCCGCCACCACGGTTCCGGTCACCATCATCGGGGCCTTTGCCGCCATGGCGGCGCTGGGGTTCACGGTCAATCTTTCGACCTTGTTCGCCATCGTCCTGGCGATCGGCATCGTGGTGGATGACGCCATCGTGGTGGTCGAGGGCGCGGCCCACAACATCGAAAAGGGCATGAGCGGTCATGATGCGGCGATCCGCGCCATGGACGAGCTGTTCGCTCCGATCGTCGGCATCACGCTGGTGCTGATGTCGGTGTTTCTGCCGGCAGCGTTCCTGCCCGGTCTGACCGGACGCATGTATGCGCAATTCGCGCTCGTGATTGCCGCGACGGCGCTTTTGAGCGCCATCAACGCTGCCACGCTCAAGCCGACACAGAGCGCCCTGTGGCTGCGCCGTCCGGTGCCTCCCGATCAGCGCAATGCTTTCTACCGTAGCTTCAATGCCGTCTACGCGCCCCTTGAGCGCAGCTACGCGGCGCTGATTGCCGGCATGGCGGCGCGCAGCGTGATCATGGCGGCGATTGCTTTGGCGATCATTATCGTCGCCGGTTACGGATTGAGCCATGTCGCGACCGGCTTCCTGCCGGTCGAGGACCAGGGCTATCTGCTGGCAAGCGTCCAGTTGCCCGATGGCGCCTCACTCGGGCGGACCCAGAAAGTGCTCGATGACGTCGCGCGCGTCGCCCGCAGGACGTCTGGCGTGCAGCAGGTCGTGACCATTGCGGGCGTATCGGCGCTCGACAACAATGCGACGCTGGCAAGTGGCGGCGTCGCCTATATCATCCTCAAGCCATGGAGCGAGCGGGGTAAGGGCGAGGATCTGCGCTCGCTGTTCCTTGACCTCAACCGGTCGCTCGGAGGGATTGCGGAAGCCCAAACGTTGGTGCTGCCGCCGCCGGCGATCCAGGGCGTCGGCGCCGGGGCAGGGGCCAGCATGCAGATCGAATTGCGCGATGGCAGCTTCGATCTCGCCAAGCTGCAAGGCGTCGTCACCGCCATGGTGACCAATGCGGCAACCCAGTCGAGCCTGCAGCGCGTGATGGCGCCGTTCCGCTCAAGCGTGCCGCAATATACGCTCGAGGTCGATCGGGTGAAGGCCGAGATGCTGCACGTCACGGTCGATCAGGTATTTTCGGCGCTCGCCGGGTACCTCGGCTCAAGCTATGTCGACCAGTTCAACAAGTTCGGGCGCGCGTTCCAGATCTACGTGCAGGCCGACTCGCAGTTCCGCCTGCGTCCGGAAGACATCCAGAACCTGACCGTTCGCAACCAGGACGGCAACATGATTCCGGTCGGCACGCTGGTGACGATCGAGCCGGCCGCCGGCGCTTCGTTGATAAGCCTCTACAACCTCTATCCGTCGGCCACCATCGTGGCCCTGCCGGCGGCAGGCGTCTCCACCGGAGAGACCATGAAGCTCATGGAACAGATCGCGGCGCGCACGTTGCCAGGAGGCGTCGGGTTCGAATGGACCGCGATGTCGTATCAGGAGAAGCTCGTCGGCCATCAGACATACGTGGTGTTCGCCCTGGCGCTGCTGCTCGTCTATCTGGTGCTCGCCGGGCAGTACGAGAGCTGGTATGCGCCGGCCACGGTCGTTCTCGCAGTGCCGCTGTCGCTCGTCGGTCCGGTCGCGGTGCTGACCGCCCTCAACATCGACAACAATCTCTATGTTCAGATCGGGCTCGTGTTGTTGATCGCCTTGTCGGCAAAGAACGCCATTCTGATTGTCGAGGTGGCACGCGAATGGCGGGCCAGGGGCGAGCCGATCAACGCTTGCGCTGTCGCGGCGGCACGCGCCCGCTTCCGTCCGGTCCTGATGACGTCGTTCGCTTTCATTCTCGGCGTCATGCCGCTGGTGTTCGCCACCGGCGCCGGCGCCAGCGCACGGCAATCCATCGGCATCACCGTGTTCTCCGGCATGCTTGCTTCGACCTGCCTCGCCGTGCTGTTCGTGCCGGCGTTCTTCGTGGTGATGCAGCACGTGGAGGAATGGCGCACAGGCAAGCGCCGGGGCGCTGCGGTGGTGGGGAAGGCGGAGCTGTAGCGCCAGAAACAACGGCGGGCGGATCAACCGCCTTACGCCCCGCGAAAGCGGGCCATCGCGTAACCGTCGGGCAGCCCCAATGATGCGGTGAGGTGATTACTTCATCGCCCGCCGTTGCGGGCGATGACATATCTTAAAGCACTATTTCCGGCGGGCCAAAGGAGACCGATCGCTGCTCGGGCTTGGCCTTTGTGCTGTGCTTTGGGGAAATCCATTTTCTCGGTGCAACCTCGTTCTCGTCCTCGGCGGATGTTTCCTGATCGCCAGGGCGACGCATGAGCTGCATGCTCCGATCGAGGTCAAGTGGAAGGGGCAAACCGGGCCGGCGGTTGGCAGGCCCGCTTGCGGCTCCCGCCTCGAGGACCCCGGCGCCGGCCTTGTTGATGCGCATCGTCGCCTTGGTGGCGGACGGATTCGACGTCCACGTTGCGCGCGGCTATGTCTATTTCGCGATGGCGTTCGCGGCAGCCGTCGAATCATTCAACATCCGGGCGGCGCGGCGACCGCGAGACGGGACCTGATATGCCTTCTCCCTCCAAGGTCGTGCTCATCACCGGCGCCAGCCGCGGTATCGGAGCTGCAGCCGCGCGGCTTGCGGCCGTTGAAGGCTACGATGTGGCGGTGAATTATCTGCACGACAAGGGGTCGGCCGACGCGGTCGTGGCCGATGTCGAGAGGGCCGGGCGGCGCGGGGTGGCAGTTCAGGCGGACGTCGCCATTGAGGAGGACGTCGAGCGCCTGTTCGCGACCGTCGACGGAAGGCTCGGTCGCCTCACCCATCTGGTTTGCAACACTGGCATAACGGGGCCGTTGTCACGCACCGATGCACTTGCGGCAAAAGCTGCCCGCGAGGTGCTCGACACCAACGTGTTCGGCTCCTTCCTTTGCGCCCGCGCGGCGATTGCGCGCATCTCGACCCTGCACGGCGGGGCAGGGGGTGCCTTCGTGTTCATCTCCTCCGCCATGGCGACGCTGGGTGGGGCCGGCGAATACGTCATGTATGCGGCCTCAAAGGGCGCTATCGAAAGCCTGTCGCTTGGTCTCGCGCGCGAACTCGCGCAGGAGGGCATCCGTTCCAATGTGGTCGAGCCCGGCCCGATCGCGACCGCAATCCATCCGCCCGGGCGGCTGGAACACATCACTAAAGCGGTGCCGATGGGACGTGCCGGCACCATGGACGAGGTGGCGCGGGCGGTGCTTTTCCTGCTCTCGGAGCAGTCCTCGTTCACCACTGGCGCGGTGCTGCGGGTAGCGGGGGGGCGGTGATAAGATGGTTTGCTTCGTGGCGGCGACCCCATATGATCGCTGCCAACCCGGCGGTATTTGCACAGCGTGGAGAAGGAGACGTTCATGGTTGCCGCAATACGTGTGCACAAACACGGTGGCCCCGAGGTGCTGACCTATGAGGATATCGACATTCCGCCGCCGGGTACCGGGCAGGTCAGACTCAAGCAGCATGCCGCTGGCATCAATTTCATCGACACCTACTTCCGTATGGGCATGTATCCATCGCCGGTCGGCCTTCCGTTCGTGTCTGGCAACGAAGGCGCCGGTGAAGTCATTGCGGTGGGTGATGGCGTCACCGACCTCAAGCTCGGTGACCGCGTCGGCTATGTGGTGCCACTCGGCGCCTATGCGGCCGAACGCAACCTGCCGGCCGAACGGGCCGTGAAGCTTCCGGCGGATATCAGCTATGAGGAGGCCGCCGCGACCATGCTCAAGGGGATGACCGTCTGCTACCTTTTGCGCCGCACCTTTGACGTGAAGAGAGGCCACACGGTGCTGATCCACGCGGCCGCAGGGGGCATCGGTCTCATTGCCTGCCAATGGGCGAACGCGCTCGGCGCCACCGTCATCGGCACGGTCGGCAGTAAAGACAAAGCGGAACTGGCCAAAGCCAACGGCTGCCATCACGTGATCCTCTACCGCGACGAGGACTTCGTCGCCCGGGTCAAGGACATCACTGGCGGCGCGCTGTGCGATGTGGTCTATGACGGCGTCGGCAAGACGACGTTCCCGGCCTCGCTCGATTGCCTGCGCCCGCTCGGTATGTTCGTGAGCTTTGGCAGCGCGTCCGGGCAGATCGACGCCTTCAACATCAATCTGTTGCAGGCCAAAGGCTCGCTGTTTGCGACGCGGCCGACGCTCAATCATTATGCGGCGAAACGCGATGATCTCCTCAAGCTTGCGGCCGAGACGTTCGAAGTCGCTTCGAGCGGCAAGGTGAAGATCCCGGTCAACCAGCGATATCCGCTCAAGGATGCCGGCAAGGCCCATCGCGATCTGGAATCCCGAGCGACGACCGGAGCGTCGATTCTGCTGCCCTAAGCCCAAGGCGACTCAGAGCTTTAAGTGCTACATTCAACGCTGCTCGTGCGCCTCTTGTGAACAAAGGGGCATCGAAACCGATTCACACATTTCCATGTTGGCGAGTGCTGTGTCCCTCGCTTGCTGCGCATGACACCCTGGTTGAAGCGGATTCCCACAATGCTGATGCGTCGCCTGCGTCATCTCCCCCCGCTTGCGGGGAGAGATCGCCTCCATCCGGCCGCCTTCCGCCCACGGGAGTGGGCCGGATGGGCGAGAGCGCGTCTGCGCGAGCGCGCGCTTGGGCAAAGGCTGCCTGCGTCCGCAAGCCGGGCGAGGGAGCTCATCCGAAGCGGCCGGCGCGGTTCACTTTGCCCACCTTGGGCACCGACCGCCGGCACGGCCCTGGTGGTGGCGACCCTGATCTTTGCGCCGGCCGCCGCCTTCGCGCAGGCGCCGCCCACAGACGCAGAAATTCTCGCGTTGGTGCGCACCCATTGCGTTGCCTGCCATGCGGCGGAGCCGACCCATGAGGCCTTCGCCAAGGCGCCGGCCGGCGTTCTGCTCGAGACGCTTGCGCAGGTCACCGCGAACGCGGCGCGGATCTTGGACCAGGTGGTCGTCACCCGGGCCATGCCGCTCGGCAACGAGACCGGCATGACCGATGAGGAGCGCGACCGCATCGCGGCCTGGATCGAAGGCCGCACTAAATGAAAGCTTGGGGTATTGTCGCGACGCTGTGCTTTGCGGTTCTTGCGTTCGGCTTCGGTCAGGCCATCGGCGCCGGGGCGGTAACGGCGGCGATGGGGGCCGATCTGCCGCACGTGGCGGGCGACGGCGCTGCGGTGGCGGTTTCGCTCTTGGTCGGTGACCCGGTCCAGGTCGTCACGCTGGCGCTTGCCGCCCGCATGACGGGCGAAGACCTCTTCAAGTATTTCGGGCTCAATGTGCCGCGCCGGCGCGACGCGATCATCGCGATTGCCGGGCTGGCGCTGATGATCATCGCCGTCGATGTGCTGACGCTCGCACTCGGACGCGACCTCGTGCCGGCATTTGAACTGCAGATCCACCGCTCTGCCCAGGCCGAGGGCGCGCTCATCTCGCTGTGGCTTGCCCTGATCGTGGTGGCACCCGTGGGCGAGGAGCTCTTGTTTCGCGGTTTCCTGTTTCGCGGATTTGTGCGCGAGCATCGCGAGGCGCTGCCCGGAATCCTCGCAATCTCGCTGATCTGGTCGCTGCTGCACATCCAGTACGACTGGTTCGGCGCCAGCCAGGTATTCGCGATCGGCATGCTGCTCGGCTATGTGCGTCTGTATTCGGGCTCGACCACGCTCGTCATTGTGCTTCATATGCTGCTTAATTTTGAGAGCGTCGTCGAGACGGTGGTCGTGCTCGGATGGGTGTGACGCGCGCCGCTGCGAAATCGCCCGGTTCCTGCGGCTTTAGCGGCTCAGCCGATGGCGGCATGGCGCTGACCCCTCGGGGACGCGCTTTAATCGGTGATAGGACCTTGGTTTTCGTGTAACGGTTGTGGCCAGAAAAGGTCCCGACAACCTTAGCACTTGCGCATGTCACAGGCAGGCGATGAGACGCGATGTCACAATCCCTGTAAACCCTTTGCGAGTACGAGTTCACTCGCGTTCGATGGGTCGGCCGATTGGCGCGGACGTGCCCGGGCGATTGGCGTAATACCCCACTACCGGATGTTCCGGGCCAGCCAGCCGCCGACAATCGCGATTTGCCGCCCTAAGCCGGCGAAGTCCGTCTCACTCAAGATTGAACGGGTTGCGGGCGACACGAAGGTGAACGATGGATTAAAATCGTATAAAAGTTGCGTTGCGTTCCCGTTTGGGAGAGGTCCGTAATGTCGCTTGCCGGCTTCGCGCTCAAGCGCCCCTACACGATTGTGTCGCTGATCTTGCTCGTCTGCATGCTGGCCGTCGGGGCCTGGCAGCGCATGCCGACCGATATCTTCCCCGAAATCGACATTCCGGTCGTCAGCGTGGTCTGGATCTACAACGGCATGAGCGCGCCGGAGATGCAGAACCGCATTGTCACCTTTTACGAGCGACAGCTCGCCTCGCTGGTCGACGACATCGCGCGCATCGAGGCGAACAGCTATGCCGGCGTCGGCGTGGTGAAGGTCTACCTGCACGAGGGTGCCGATGTGAGCCGGGCGATCTCGCAGCTCGAAAGCTCGGCCGCCTACGCGCTGAGGTATATGCCGAGGAACATTACGCCGCCATTGATCCTGCGTTACGGTGCCACCGACGTTCCGATCATCCAGTTAAGCCTGTCCAGCAACACGCTTCCGGACACGGCGCTCAACGATCTTGGCCAGAATATCA
>JASHYD010000352.1 GCA_030043175.1 Xanthobacteraceae bacterium
TTCTCCAAGGACCCCGAGCAGCGATACATGTACATCACCGACGGACAGAACGAGCGCGTGCGCATCGTGCGCCGCGATACCATGACGGAACTGACGTCGTTCGGCCGCGGCGGGCGCCAGCCGAGCGAGTTCTTCGGCGTGCACTCGATCGCGACCGATTCCAAGGGCAACATCTATACGACGGAAACCTACGAGGGCAAACGCGTACAGAAGTTCAACTATAAGGGCATCGGCAAGGTGAAGGCGGGCGATCAGGGCGTGATCTGGCCCAAGCGCAGCAGCTGATGTTGTCAGTCTGACCATCCTTCGCGCTGTCACGCCACACAGAAGCTGGCGATGACGCTACGGTGAATCAAAAGTCATGGCCCCGGCGGCGCCCGCCGGGGCATTTTCCTTATGAACCCCGCAAGGCCGCGTGGGCATTTCGCAGGAGCGGCGCATGTTGAACTTGATGTCGGCGGCGACGATGGTCGTTGCGATCATCGTTGCCTCGCATGCATCTGCTGAAACCTGCCTGCGGCCGAAGTGGACCGAATGTATCGGCTTTCCCAACGGAGGCCGGCATACCGGGGTGTCCCCTTACGGGATGCCGATGCAGATGGAGGTGCCCATAGGGGCCGACATATGTGTGAGCAACGAGTGGGAAATCCGCGCCGAAACCTACGCCCAATTTTCTCGAAACGGCCTGCCATGGCCTAATCGCGATTGGGAGGTGGATGTTGATACCTTCTGCTTTTATAAGAACTGAACGTAAAAAATCGTCATCCGAGGGTGTCACGCTGCTTCGACGGCTTGCCGCAGCAATATAGCCGCGTTTACGGGCGGCAGCTGCTCCGTCCAATTTTCTCGACGCACCACGTCGCAGGTTTGCATGTGGCAATTCGCGCCGGTCAAGCGTGGTGAGCCACAGAATTTCGCTCCAGAGAAGCCAGCACTCCTCAGCGGCGGGCGATGGGCGTGATACGAGCACAACCGAGGTTGCGCAGCCGCCCTTAGCCCCTTAGAGCCCTTAGCCCCTTAGAGCCCTTGGGCGCCTACGGCCATTCCCCACCAAAAGCCCCCCGAGCTCCCCACGTCATCGGAATTGCTCGATGCAACGGCTTACGGCAACCACGCGCGAGAGCCAGCAAAGCGTCCCAAACGCATGCACTGGCGCATCAAATGTGCGCGAGCGCGCGTGATTTCGTGTGCGGCACGCCACAAAAATTGCCAGGAGGCGCGCGGGAGCCTACCCGTAATGAAGCTTCATGCCAGTTGGCCGCCGCAATGCTATAAGCGCGGGGGGCGCTTGAGCGTTAAGCGTCGCCCGTTAGAGCAGGTCTTGGTCGCGATGCGAAAGGAAACGATTTTTTCGTGCGTCGTTGACGCAGATCCCAGGTTTGCTTACGGGGCTTACCACCTCGCTCGCTCTTTGATTGAGCACTGTTGCGATGATCCAGCGGACATCCACGTACATTTTACCGGCGAAGTATCGAATGCGATCCGCAGCGTATTCTTAGACCTCGGTTGCTCGGTACATGCGATTCAGCGCTTTGGTGACGGACGTTGTTGCAACAAGATCGCTCAGTTAGAGAATCTTGAGGCCTACGATTTTGCCCACGTAGTGCTTCTCGATACGGACACGATTGTCCTGGCAGACCTTCGCCCTTATCTGATCAAGGGTGCGCTTATGGGCAAAGTCGTCGATCTTCAAAATCCATCCGTCGGAGCCCTCAAGGAGATTGCGCACCGTGCTGGCATGCGAGTTCTGCCGTCGCTTGTCACGGTAGATGCTGGCAATGACCAGACATATCTCGGAAACTGCAACGGAGGTTTTTATTCGATACCCAAGTCGTTGTGCCAACTCGTAGCCAAGGAGTGGCGTCGGTGGGCATGTTGGTTACTGGACAACATTGAACCGCTCAAGCGGGAGGGTAAACAAGCTCACATCGACCAGGTTGCTATGTGGCTTGCCATCCACATGGCGAAAATTCCCTATGAAGCCGCTCCATCAAATTTAAATTACTACGTTCATTTTACTGGCGAGCACCGTTGTCTTGATCCTGGCTTCGGTATTGTTCTCCTTCACTATCATGACTTTAATGTGCTTGGTCGGATAGAACTCCGAGCCGAGCTCAACCAAATCGAACGCGTGGCAATCGCGAAGGCCAATGAACAAATTGCGCGGGGCTATGAAAATATCACATCCTGGAACTTTCGTTACTCACAATTTCCGGAGCGAGGTTCCGGAATTGGTAGCCGTGGCGCTAATCTTTTCTATAAGCGTCAACTCCTCTTCCAAGAAGGGGCTGAAGAAGCTCAAAGTGTTTTGGATGTCGGTTGCGGCGACGTAGAGGTGGTAAAGGCACTTGATCTTCACAACTATCTCGGGATCGACAGTTCCGAAGTTGCCTTGGAAATCGCCCGCCGAGCCCGGCCGGAGTGGGCATTTCGCCATTTTATCCGTCAGAAGGTCGCAACCGACATTCCTGCAAAACAGCTCGTGCTGTGTTTCGAGGTATTGATTCACCAACCTTCCGTGCAAGACTATCTGGCGCTGATCGATTTCTTAGCAATCCATACGGAGCGAACGCTTCTGGTTTCGGGCTATGATCGTGACCCTCGGCAACTCGGGTTATTTTTCTACGAACCGCTGGAAGAAAGCCTGCGGCGCACGGGTAAATTCCGGGTGATAAAGAAGATTGGCACACATTCGGATTTGGTGAACATCTATCGCTGCGACGTTGAACTCTCGACGACAAATGTCGCTAAGTCACCGTCAAAACCTCTCGCTGGGCAAACTCCCGCGCATGCTGGGTGTTCGCAACAAAGCAGACTACCAGCGTTTGCTTACTGGCATGATTTAGATCACAGCGCAATCCGCGATATGACAGCGGAATGGCGCTCATTTTTTCCAGAGTTTCAGATACTAAGTGACAATGATATTAAGCCCTTAATTGAGCGATATTTTCCACAATATGGTGACGTGTATAGTGCGATCCGCATACCGGCTGCTAAAGCAGACATCGCCCGACTCCTTGCGCTATACGAATGGGGAGGACTCTATGTCGACTGTCATTGCCGTGTGAAGGATCCAGAGGAGATTAAGAGCTTGATCGCGCGTCTCGATGAACTAGAGGCAATATTTGTTGATCGGATACTCAGCTATGTGCCCAGACCCGAGGGATCGCATTTTCTCATTAACAGTATCATTTTTGCCCGCCCAAGATCACAACTCTTGCTCATGACAGCCCGTGAAGCCCTAATGAACCTTCAGAGGCAGCGGGAGATCGAACGTGAAAACGGGTATGTAAGTTATCATGTCGGCCGATTAACGGGGCCAGATCTCATCACAGCAGCGGTTCTGCAGCCCGGATCCGATAATCGGGAAATCAGAGTCGATTTTGCTGGGCGTGTGATGATTATACCAGAAGAAACAGCGCCCGTGGGTCGTCACCATCATCGCGCGTACAGCACGCCTGGCAGCCATTGGAGTGAACGTCAAAGGACCGAAGGGCTCTTCGTCGGTCAGCTTGAGGCACCTCGTACCAATTCGGCGGACGAGGTGGCGGCACTGCAGGCTCGCCTCGGCCGGCTCCGCTACCGCGCGGTGGACAAAGCTGCGCGGATTGCAGGGAAAGTGCCCCTCCTACCCAGCATTGTGCGGTCTATGGCGGCGGCGATGATACGGCTGGCCCGATAGCCAGCCTGGTACCAATGCGCACCGGCAGTCTAATCGTTACGCATTTCGACGCCGTCGCTGCGATTTAGGTCGTTGGATGTTGGATGCCGGCAAGCCATTGCCCGTGTTCCGCTTTCGCACCGATCGATGCGAGGAGAGGCAAGTAACGTTTACCGACCTGAAGAACCTAATCCTCCTCAAATTCGTGAATGCGACCAGCGATGAGAAGCGGCAGCTTTTCTGAGGGGAGTTCGCATTTCGGGCATGACGACGTCTTGTCTCCACGAAGTCTGCCTTTAGCGGCAATCGTCCATTTCGACACCCTGGATACGATGCCTGTAATTCAATGATGACGTATTGGCGCGCCAGGAAATGTACACCTCACTGCTAAAAAACATGGCCGCCTCAAGGAAATCAATCGTCAACACATTGATTTGACCCCAACATTCAATCTCGGCGGCCCTCACGCATGCGTCTACTGACGGTTCGTCTTTGGCTTCATGCTTTTAGAAACGGCGATGGCCGCCGTCCACGGTGCTCGTCTGGCCGCGTTCGCACGCGCTTTTGCTCCGATAGATGCCAGGTCGCCACAATGCGCGCGCGGCAAGTGAGCCTCGCCACAGTAAATGATGGATTTGGGCTGGTTTCTGATCGCGTATCGTGAAGTGAGAAGAGTCGGCCCCATCACGGAACGTGATCAATCAGTTCATGGGGCTGGCGGGTCGAGCTTGGCGATGAGCCTCTGAAAGACGGCTTCCAATCCAGCATCGTCGTACTGGTCCGG